>CAYHRT010000119.1:0-12014 GCA_964359085.1 uncultured Bdellovibrio sp.
GGATCGGCGTTGAGCCAATCATGATAAATATGTGAGGGTAAGCGCCATGAAATGGCACCATTGATGGTTGATGCTCCTCCCACCATTTTGGCCTGAACAAAGGGCATGGGGCAATTACCAACAATCATCGACGTACTCATATCGCGATAGAGTTGCGACATGGCCTGAAAAGATGACTCAGGAAAATTTTCTTTAATGACCAAAGGTCCTTCTTCCAGTACAGCAACAGAAAGATTTTTTTGAGTCAGTTGGTAAGCCACTGTGGCACCCGCCGGACCGCTCCCAATAATAATGGCGTCGAAGAAAAAATCTTTTTTTTCGAAAGGATGGAAGTGGGTAGAATTTTTGAGATCAAAGACAGGCATGGTGAGCTACTCCACGCTTAAGCGAATTTCAGGGTTATCAAAATAGGCCATACATGCCACTGCCTTGAGTGTGGTGACTAACTGGCGTTCAAAATAAAAATATGATTCGTTGGATTTTACCAAGAACTGTTCTTTGGCCGAAGTTGAGAGATGAGTGAATATTTTTAGATATCTGAGGGAAAAGAATGGTCTTAGAGTCAGATACCAGATTGCCAAGCGCAGGCCTAATTTCATAAGTGGAGGTGCACTCTGTTCAAAATCGCGCCAGAATTTTTCCAGCGATAGGCCAGCAATCCCAGGCATTGATGCATGAGATGGCATCAAGGTATCAAAAAGTTTATGGCACCATTCCTTTTCAAAAATAAACATCATACCGATGGTTGCAGCCCTGGTCTGGGAACCAGGATGTTATCAGGGAGCGGTTCGATTTCTTTAATGGCCTTGCCAGCAAAAAAGATAAAAGCACCCGTGGTTAAAAAATCAAAAAGGGCGATACCTAAAAACGCGCGATATTCTGGCGCAGTTAAAAAACCTATGAGAAATAAGAGGGCGTTGTAACCTTTTAAAAAACAAAGGGGAATGAGGATTGACTTAAATTTACGTAGATTGATTTGAAGCATGAAACACATAAGCCCTAAGGTCATCACATTGGCGGCCCCCAAGTAGCGCCACATGCGCGACATCTCTTCAGGAAAAGTGTAGGGAACACCACCTAATAAACTGTTGATCTTATGAAATTGTTCGGCAGCAATTTGGGGCGCGATGGCGTAGGAGAGAGCTGGAATAATAAAATTTAAGGATAGGAAGGTAAAAACTAATTGAAAATTGCGATAAGCACTTGAGGGCTGCTTCCAAAATGCGGCGACTCGTTCCATACTGAGACTCCTTAATATCATAAAATCATATTTTATTGCTGAGAACTTGTCTAACTTGGTGTAAGACATTGGCCAGGAGGCGACAATGACAAAGCTACGTTTGACTCAAACGGTACAAAAGGGTGGTTGTGCCGCCAAAATTGCAGCGTTAGAGTTGCACAAGATTCTCTCCAAGATAACCTTTCCTCCTGTGCACCCGGAACTCTTGGTAGATGGGAAGTATTTTGATGATGCCGCGGTCTATAAACTCACTGAAACCCAGGCGATGGTGCAAACCCTAGACTTTTTTACTCCCATTGTGGATGACCCCTATACCTTTGGAAAAATTGCTGCCTGTAATGCTGTCAGTGATGTCTATGCGATGGGCGGAAGACCTGTGACTGCCATGGCAATTTTGGCATTCCCTTTGGCCACCATGGAAGGCGAGGTAATTAGCAGTGTTTTGCAAGGCGCTTCTGATCTCTTGGGCCAGGCCAAATGCACTTTGGTTGGAGGCCATTCCATTGACGATGATACGCTGAAGTTTGGGCTTTCAGTGACAGGGCTGGTGCATCCCGAACATATCTGGACTAACCAGGGTGCTCAAACTGGAGATGTGCTCATTCTTACCAAACCCTTGGGGACCGGCACGCTCTCTGCTGCACTCAAGCGTTCCCTCATTACTGAAGAAGATATGCGCGAGGCCCTAAATGGTATGGGCCAACCCAATAACGTCGTTGATGTTTTAAATCCTGATTTGCTAGAACATATTCATGCCGCCACTGATATCACTGGTTTTGGCCTATCCGGACACAGCTATCAAATGGCCAAGGCCAGTAAGAAGACTTTTATTTTCAAGGCCGATTTACTTCCGCTTTATCCTCGCGCTAAAGAATTTATTGAAAAGGAAATTTTGACCAAGGCCCATCGAACTAATCGCGAATACACCGAAGGTGTCTTGGATGTGGAGCCACTTTCCAAAGTAATGAGTACTTTGATTCATGATCCTCAAACGAGTGGTGGGCTCTTGCTTTCAGTATCCAGCAATACCGCAAGTTTGATGTTGGAACAACTACGTGCAACTTTTCCAAAGGCATCGATCGTTGGGGAAGTTTTAAACGAAAGCGAAAAAACACTGCATTATACTTGACAGAAATGCACACAACTTTATGTTTTGCGAGGTTTCTATGTTGCGTAAAAGTATCTCAAAGTATCTTGAACTTTTTAAGGATTATACAGAACTTAGAATTCAAGAAAATAGAGAAAGTGCCATTGTGTTATTAAATGGTGATGTTGCTCATAATATTAAAAAAGTAACTGGTGGCCTTTCTGCTAGGGCATTCAACTCTGGAAGTTGGGGGTTTTCTTCATCTCCCAATTTATCTGAGGATGAGGTACGATTGGCCGTTACGGAAGCCAACCAGAACGCGCAGTTTCTAAAAAACAAAAGTTCTAAAAAGCATCCCGGGCTTGATAAAATCGTCAGTCAAGGTAACTATGATTATTTTACCAAAAAAATAAAGCGATCACAAAAAGAGCTGATTGAATTTTTAGCTGAACTCGACCACTATCTAGTGAAAAATTGTCCAGAAGTAAAAAGTCGCAAAGTTATTTTAAAACTTCTCGATATGGAAAAAAATCTATTAACTTCAGATAACTCCTGGGCCCATAGCATGACTCCTCGGGCAAATATTTATATTTTTCTCTCTGGAGTCTGTGATGATGGTTCTGCACTCGAACTCTATGAAGTCTTAGGACAGCTCGGTGAATTTGAAGATGTCTTTAATTCGCCAGTGGAGCTTTATCCGACAATTGATAAACTCTACCAGCATTTCCTTAATAAAAAGAGTGCTGTTTTCGCAGATGCAGGAGTTAAGGAAGTCATTCTTGATGCTGATTTGGCGGGCATCTTGGCCCACGAGGCGATTGGACATACGGTCGAAGCAGATATTGTTTTAGGCGGTTCGGTGGCAGGTGATTATCTGGGGCAGTCTGTGGCATCGCCCCTAATCACCTTAGTCGATTATGCTCATAGCGAGGGAGGAAGGCGCTGTCCTGTTCCAGTCCATGTTGATGATGAGGGAACTCTTGCTCAAGATGTCGTCATTATAAAAGATGGAATTTTAAAAAGTTTTATGCACAGTAAAGAAAGCGCAAAGCATTTTAGTGTTGCGCCGACCGGAAATGCCAGGGCCTACGCTTTTTCTGATGAACCCCTCATTCGCATGCGAAATACCGCCATTTTATCCGGAGCAAGTAAGCTTGGGAAAATGATCGCTTCAATCGAAGATGGTTACTATCTTATGAAATGCGGTAATGGACAAGCCGATACCACTAGTGAGTTCATGTTTGGTGTGCCCTTAGGCTATCAAATCAAAAACGGTACATTGGGAAAGGCCATCAAAGAAACCACCATCTCAGGAGTTGCCTTTGATCTGTTAAAAACAGTCACCATGGTTTCAGATGATATGAATTGGAGTAATGGCGGGATGTGCGGAAAAAAACAGATGATCCCGGTAGGTTTTGGTGGTCCGGCAATTAAGTGCAAAGTTAATATGGGAGGCCGATAATGAAAAATAAAGAAGTTGCTCAATATGCCCTCAAGACCCTGCTTGCCGCAGGAGCGGAGAAGGCGGAAGTCGTTTATGTTGAGGATAAAAAGTATGAATTAAATATTGCAGCAGGTGAAATTACACTCCTTAGAACGAACATCAACAATTCACTAGTTTTTAAGGCCATAAGGAAAGAGTGCATCGGAACTTTGGCCTTGAACTCCATTTCTAAAGAGGCAATTGATAACGGAGCAAACGAAGTGATCACTCTCTGCAATTCATCGCCCCCTGATGCGTGTCACGACATTTCTCCCAAAATTGAAAACTTAAATTTTAAAAATGGTGAAGAAATTCCTGATTTGGAGCTAATGTATGATCTTCTCGATCTTCTTGCTAAAAAAACTAAAGAGAAGTATCCCAAGACAATTTTAGAAGAGGTCACTTTTTCGTTTACCCATCGAAAATCGTGGTTACAAAACTCTAACGGAGTTGAGTTTTTCGTCGAGAAGGGAATTTACGAAGTTGTAAGTATGTTTACCAGTAAAGATGGCAAGAAAACCAGTTCTTTTAATTATACCGGTTGTTCTTTTGTCGATCTCAAAAAAGATCTTATAAAACGAGGTGACCTCGAAGCCCTTCTTGCCCAATCCTCAGAGCAAACTAAATTAACTCCCTTCTCTGGAAAATTTACCGGAAAGATTATCGTTACACCACATTGCTTGCCAAATTTTTTAGGAGCTTTGACAGAGAGTTTAAGTGACATGTCCCTAATTTCAGGATCAAGCCCTTTTAAGGATAAAATAGGAGAAAAAATCGCCCATCATTCTTTTTCTCTTTATTCCAAGCCAGTAGGCGAAGAGCTAGCTGATAAGTCTTACGTTAGTTCCGATGGATATAAAGGCGAAAACTGCACGATTGTGGAAAATGGTTTTTTAAGAAGTTTTTTGTTGAGTCAATATGGTGCGAACAAAACCGGCCTGGCAAGATCCAAAAGCCAAGGTGAAAATTTAGTGATTCCCATGGGCGATAAAGATTTAAGTGAAATGATCAAGAGCATAGGCAAAGGGGTTCTCCTTTGCCGTTTTGCCGGTGGGCATCCGGGTGATAGTGGTGAATTTTCCGGAGTTGCTAAAAATAGTTATTATATTGAAAATGGTGAAGTTAAATATCCCATCAGTGAAACCATGATCTCCGGTAATTTTATTTCCATGTTTAAAGAGATAAATGGAATTTCAAAGGAGAGAGTAGATTTTGGTTCCAGTGTCCTTCCTTGGATCGTCTTTGATGGTGTAACTATTTCGGGTTGATGAGACTAGACGTTATTTTTGGCAAGAGGAACAGTAAAAAGTTCCTCTTTGCGCCAAAACAATTTTTTTGATTTTACCTTTACCACACAGACCACATATTTTTTGATGGAACACCACCAACCGCTCAACTCCTTGACCTTTTTCGCCAAAGGCGTCCCGATATCCTCCATGAAAGGTGAGTCCCCCTTTGGGCAACTGGCGGGCAATAACTTCTCTAGTGGCATGATGAATTTTTTTTACGTCGGTGCGAGTGAGTGACTTCGCCAGACGTATAGGCAGCAACCCTGCATGGGCACAGATTTCACAAGCGATATAATTTCCAATGCCAGCAAAATATTTTTGATCCAAGAGGAAGACCTTAATTGGACGTTCGGGGTATTTTTGTAGAATTTTCCAGATGTAATCGCGAGTAAATTGTGGTCCGGCCACATCAACTCCAAACTTGGCCTGAAACTCTTCGGCTTGCAAACGAGACTTAAAGGTCATCTTTCCAAAACGCCGCGGGTCCACATAAGCAAAAAAGACCGGTCCATTTTGCGGGTGTACGCCTTGCAAGAGAACATGAGTATGCTTGACCTGCTCTTTTTGTTTCCACAAGCGCCACGAGCCACTCATGCCTAAATGCGAGAATATACTTTCCCCACTATCGAGCACCATCTCTAACCATTTTCCCGCGCGCCGAATTTGAATGATGCTTTTACCAGCTAATTTAATTTTGCGATCAGACTTTTTTATAATTGAGTGAGAGACCTTGGAAAATTCCACGCGCTCGATCTTGAGAGGCAGAGCAGGGATGAGTTGCTGACGAATGGTTTCGACTTCGGGTAGTTCGGGCATATTCAATCTAAGCTATTAAAATTGTTAGTAATTTTTCATTTAAAAAGCTTCACGCCAGCCTAAGCCAGCCGTGCATCTAATTATATGTAGCATTTTTGCGGTTTGAAAGCGAGATCACATTGCCAAGGCTGGCTTCGTCATCCTCAATCGGGTGATTTTTCTGTCGGATATGCTCCATGATTTTTTCTGAAACCATGCGCTGATCATCCTCATCACATTTAGAGTAGTGGTTAGCAAGCTTTAAGTCTTTGTGACCTGTCATAGCTATTACAGCATCTAGTCCTCCGCCTACCTGCCTTGCTAATTTCGCCATGCCATGCCTTAGAATGTGAGTTCCTGAATAGGGAACACCACTCTTCCTTTGAGCATCACGATAGTTCATCTGAACATTGCAGTAGTGGATAGGATTGCCCTCAACATGAAAAGTGCAAAAGTGCCACGCTCCAAAATGTAGCAATAGTGCAGTAGACGCGCCATAAGTACAGCGCGGAGTGTGGCATCCTAACTGTTCGCCTTTACCTTCTTCTCCACTTTGGTGATGGTCACTTGGCAGGGGGAAAAGGGATTGACCCTTTTTAACCGAAGCTAGACAATCCACTCAGATACAGTTAGGTTAGCTTTTTTAGCATCCAAGGGAGGAATTGTATGAAAATGTTTTTGACCTTGATGTTTTCAACTTTTTTTTCACTATCAGTTGCTGCCCAGCTTTGCCCAGAATGGAGCGCTCCGGAAAAAATAGGTGATTTAGATATTACCATGATTCCCGAAGCCAGCGGTCTTGCCTTCTCCCAAAATTTTCCCAACCGTCTCTATCATAATAACGATTCTGGCGATGGACCTTTTTTCTATTACACTGATTTAGAGGGAGCTAAGACCCAAAAAATTGCTGTTGCCGACTTTTCTCCAAAGGATGTGGAAGAGGTGGCCCTTGGCCCATGCCTCGCGAATGAAAGTTGCTTGTTTATTGCTGATATTGGAGACAATAACGAAGTAAGGCCGAATGTTGAAATTATTATCATCAAGGAAGAAGAACTTTTTGCTCAGTCGGTTACGCCACTCAATAGGTTAATTGCAACCTATCCTGATCGCGCTCACAATGCCGAAGCCCTCGTGTTGCATCCCAATGGGGATTTATTTGTCATAACAAAAGAAATTTCCTTCGTGAGTCGCCGGGCAAAGAGCGCTGCAATTTTCCGCCTTTCTAAAGATGTTCTGATGTCAAAAACCCCCATCGTTTTTGAGTTCGTGGCGGAACTCGAAATACCCTGGATTAATTATGATTTTGGAATCTTTGGCCAAATTATTACCGCTGCCAGCATCTCGGATGACGGGAAAAAATTTATCCTTTTAACTTATGAGAACGCAGTGGAATTCGCCCTTGATCTTTCGACCATATCAAACTTTGATACGCGCAAATTGGTTGACGGTATTGATTATAAAATTATTTCCCTGCGCGGCCTTTTACCACAGCAAGAGGCGATAACTTACATTCCAAAAAGCAAAGATTTTCTTATTAGCACCGAATCGGTTGATGGAGCAGCAGCCGTTCTTTATAAGGTGAAATGCCAAGAGTAACTGGACGTTCGTGCCACGCTCTTCAATGTAAGGTGGACAAAAGAACGTGGCACGAATATTTGCGAATATTTACTGGTTGACCGCTAGGCCTTCACAGAGTTTATCGATAAATTCTTTTACTTTCATCTGAACCACCTTGAGCATCTAAACTAATATGCTAGAATGCTGATCGGAGTTACTATCGATTGTAGGAAGATCGAGTATGAAGAAAAAAGAGAAGAAGAACTTAATCATTCGCAACAGCACAGCAGAGTTTCTAATTTTCTCTTCTCAGGCGAAGTCCAAAGGCATTGAAGTTCGCTATGAAGATGAGAATCTATGGCTGACTCAAAAAATGATGTCCGAACTCTTTACTGTAAGCGTTCCAACGATCAATGAACACCTGAAAAACATCTTCAATTCCAATGAATTGGACGACAATTCAGTTATTCGGAATTTCCGAATAACTGCCTCGGACGGAAAAAACTATAGTACCCAGTTTTATAGCCTTGATGCTGTGATCTCGGTGGGCTACCGAGTAAACTCCAAACGAGCGACCGAATTTCGCCAATGGGCCACTCGTGTCTTAAAAGAGTTTTCAGTTAAAGGTTTTGTCCTTGATAGAAAGCGCTTAGAGAATGGTGCTTTTTTGGGCGAAGATTATTTTGAACACTTATTAGAAGAAATCCGTGAGATTCGATTAAGCGAACGCCGCTTTTATCAGAAGGTCACAGATATTTATGCTACCAGCGTGGATTATAATCCTAAATCTGAAATCACTGTCGAATTTTTCAAAAAAGTTCAGAATAAAATGCACTTTGCGATTCATGGGCAAACGGCAGCAGAAGTCATTGTGAATCGTGCGAATCACGAAAAACAGTACATGGGCCTGACCTCATGGGAGAATGCTCCTACTGGGAAAATTGTAAAACCAGATGTCTCGATTGCTAAAAACTATTTGAGCCAAGAAGAATTAGATGACTTAGGAAGATTGGTGAACGCCTATCTTGACCTTGCAGAAAGACAAGCTCGCCGCAAAATTCCGATGACCATGAATGACTGGGCAGTACGACTCGATAAATTTCTAGAAATGGATGGCAGCGAAATCTTAAAAGATGCTGGTAAAATCACAGCTCAATTTGCAAAAAATTTTGCTGAAAGTGAGTTTGAGAAATACCGAGTTATCCAAGATCGTTTATTTGAATCTGACTTTGATAAGCTGGTAAAGATTGCGGCCCCTGCGATTGAACATAAATCAACAAGGCCAGCAAGGAGAACGACAACGAAAGCAAAGACCACGAAGAAGAAATAATTATTGAGTGAGTTTCTCGTTTCACTCGCTCACATATGTATTGGGCTGGCCCGCGTAAAACTGAGGGGCCGGGCCATATAAATATAATCAACGTAGATGGTTGCAGGGTGGAAAATCATGCCAGCCGAGAGATGAAAAATCGTGAAAACAAATGAAGTAGAATGAAAACAGAAAAGACGTGAATGACTCGGAAACAAACTAGCTTGTTGAAATTAAAGTATTTCATTCAGCTCGTTACTATGCCTCGGGTAGTTCGGGCATAGGGCACTTATCTCGTTAATATTATTGAGCTGAAACGGGCCAAATTGCTTCAGCCCGTCCCAGCCCGTACTTTTTAGCAAATTCTAATCAATTGTACCATTCCTGACGCGTTTTAAGCTGACCACATTCTCAAAATCCAGCTCGGGAGTGTTCGTCTGCTTGAGCCGACGAATATGCTCCATGATCTTTTCCGAAAAATGTTTTTGATCGTCTTCGGTAGATTTTGAATAGTGATCGGCCAGCTTCAAGTCTTTGTGTTCGTCTTTACCTTTTACCTTTTTTACTGGTTCAATTATTTTTTGAATTATTTAATGCACGAAGGAATTCTTCAAAAACATGAGGAGCATTCTCGCCCTGACACCACTTTTTGATACTTGCAAAATTCACATCTTGATTTTGTGCAACCAGGACGGCCTGGTCTAATCCTTCAGGTGCTTTGAAATACAGGTATGAAGCTAATCTGTCCTTTACACAGTCAGTTGAAGACAAAATCTTTATGACTGTTCCCTTTACTTTAACTTCTTCAGGGACAATTGAATAATCTTCGCCGATACCAAGCGGTGGCCCTCCGGGAAATTCAACAAAAAGGTGCTTGCAATCTGGATGAACAAAATGTCGGCCATGTTTTTTAAAGCCAAGTTCTTTCATTGTCTCATCGAGCTTCGTCACAAACATACTAGTTTTAACGAAATCCAAATCACCAGAATGATACCCACCCTTGGAATAGATGGAAACAACTGCACCGCCAACTAAAACAGTATCGATTCCATTATTTTTAAGGTGAACAGCGACATATTTCCAAAGTTCTTCTTCGGTGCATGCTTTGAAATTAATGGTCATGCTAGTTGCTCACTTTTCTAATCACAGGTTTTCCAGGTCGTCTTGGCCTTCGCCTTGTTGCAAAGATTTTTTCTTTGTCTTCCAAAGACAGCGATTCATAATAAATCTTAACGAGTTCCATGAAAGGGGTAGTAGGGGGAAACTTCTTATTGAAAAAATATATTCGCGTTTTGCCAACAAGCTTGGAAACTAAAATGCCTGCATTTTCGAACCGCTCAAACTGTTTTTGCACAGCACTTTGGGACATTCTGTAGTCTTTGGCCACGGCGGAAGGGTAAATCTCCCCGTAGTGGCAAAGATGGAGCATAATTTTTGCAGCGGTCTCGCTACCTAGAATTTTGGACAACATAAATTAAGTCTAACAGATTATGGTAAAGCATGCAACCTCTTATAGAGGCTATATAACCTCTATAAGAGGTTGCATGCTTATGTCTAACCAGCCCGTCCAGCCCGGATAAATTTATGAAATAAAGTGAAATAAAGTGAGATAAGATGAAATTCGTAATTGTAGAAATTTTCGTGCCAGGTGCTTTATCAGGAAAATGCTTGCAGGAGCCACAATTTTTTTTGATAAGTCTCCTGGCACATCTTTCCATCTTTCCCCACATCTTTCCCCAGTTTGATATGAAAAAAAATAGAATGACAGATGGGCTTATGAGGGGACTTCAGCTGGCCGTTGAAATTGAGAAGGGTGTGGCGAAGGGTCGTGAGAGGACTAGGGCCTTGTCTCGACCGGCACCGAAATGGACTAAGAAGGAAATTAAAAAACTTAGGGAAGAAATTTTTAAGATGAGTCAGCCTGAATTTGCTTCGCTTTTGAATGTTAAGCCTCCGACGATTAGGTCTTGGGAGCAGGGGCAGAGGGAGCCGGATGGGCCGGCTGCGCGGTTGTTGGAGATTTTGACGGGGGATGTTGAGATTGCAGGGAAGTTGGCGTCGTAAGGATCCTAATTTGCTGAAAAAAACTTTAAGGACGGTTGAGGTTTCTTGCTTAACAAGTGACAATTATGTTCTAAAATAAAAAGTTCCTGGTTTCTAAAAAGGACTCTTATGAATATCGCATTATTTATTTTATCTATTATGTTGTTCAGTGCCTGCAGCCAGATCGGAAATACCCCTCAAGTTCAAAATGCTCCTGCTTCAACCGCGGCTTTGCCGACGCCAGGGCCTACTCCTTCGCATGATGCGACAACGGTTAAGTATATGACCGCCCACAATTTTTCCTCACTTCTAAAACCCAAACACGATATCTTGGGGTTTATTGGTCCTAATTACCAGAGACTCTATGTAAACATTGAAGCCATTACGAGAGATAAATCTAATGTGGGAATTTACCAAGTTAAGGGGAACACGAAAGTTAAAGATAATATTTGTCGGTTCACCGGTACAATCAAGGTGGAAAGACTGGTAATAAAGCAAAAAGAGCAATATCAAAAAGAAGATTCAAATTACAACGATGTAAGAACGATTGGAGATTTTTATGGTAATTACGAATTTATAGAGGACCTGGAAAAAAAGAGCTGTGGGATTTTCGAGGGGAGAATGGTGCTGCATTGGTTTGTTAGTAAAAAAGGAAAGTTATACTATGATGACATAGAGGAATATGCTGATAGCTATAATAACAATTTCTATATGGGGTCATGGCGGGAACATAATAAAGAGAAGAAAAAAATTGCAAATTGGGGAGAGTATCGGATTCCTAATTCAGGTGATTTGGATAATGGAGTGGGAGAATTTCATGCAAATGAGAAGTATAGCGAATATGGATGGTGATGTTCCAGGCTCCAGAGGTTCCACCCAAATTAACAGTAACAGGTACCAGGCGATTTTTTGGACTTGGTATATCTCGAACTGTGTGGACTGAGGGGTCTTCGCGGTTAACTCACCGAAAAGACACATAAAAAAATAATATTAATGTTGCTCAGATATTCATGTCGATGGACAAACAGGTCTAAGGCTCAATTTTTGTAAAAAATAATCCGAATTCTTCCATGAGTTCAACCGTTTCTCTATCGATGGAGGCCCCTCTTTGCAGCAGTAAACTTTTGACCCTTTGCCTTTTTTCTAGATACAAATTTTGCCCCAGTTTGATTTTGTAACTCAGGTCTGCTGTAGAAAGCATAAAAATAGAG
>CAYHRT010000120.1:0-11957 GCA_964359085.1 uncultured Bdellovibrio sp.
GGTGATAAGAACCAATACCCGGGATTTTTTATCATTCTGATCAAAGGATGTGATGGCTTTTGAAATGGCATCACCCAAAGCCGTTCCCGGCACCGGGATAAGATCGGTATCAAGTTCATCCAAAAAGATTTTGATGGCACCATAATCAAGAGTCAGTGGAGACTGCAAAAAACTTGTTCCGGCAAAAGCGATAAGGCCAATCCTATCACCTTGTAACATATTCATAAAATCTGCAATCTTTCGTTTGGCCCGTTCCAGACGATTAGGAGAAACATCTTCTGCCAGCATACTTTTTGATACATCAAGTGCGATGATAATATCGACGCCACGTCTTTTAACCTCTTCCCACTGAAATCCCCAACGCGGCCCAATCAATGCCACGACCGCACTACTAAAAGAAAGAATCAGCACAAAGGCCTTCAATTTTTGGCGAGAGGGAAGAAAATTTGCCAAGAGTCTTTCTTTAAGTTCAGGACTTACAAATTTTTCGATAAGTGCCGTTTTTCTTTTGAAGGCACTGATATAGAAGCCCACTAAAAGCGGAATAGCTAAAAGAAACCAGATGTATTGCAAATTACCAAATTTCACCTTGCTATTTTCCTCATGGTATTTTCCTCAAAATAGTTTGTCCTAAGAATATTTCGGCCATAAGGATGACGAGACCGGCCATAACGAAATAAGCAAAAAGTTCATTATATTCTGTATAGGTTTTGGAAGTGATCACAGTTTTCTCCAGACGATCTATCTCATCGTAAATCTGCTCCAGTTCTTGCATATGTGTGGCCCTATAATATTTGCCATTGGTTTGGTTGGCTACCAAGCGCAGCGTGTCCTCATCGATATCGACATCTTGATAGACATATCGTTGGCCGAAAATGGTATCGGCAAGAAAAGGGGCCTTGCCATGAGTTCCCGCGCCGATGGTATAAATTTTAACGGCAAGTGATTGCGCCACCTCTGCCGCTTTGTCGGGGGGAAGTTGGCCGGCATTACTTCTACCGTCTGTCAGCAAAATCATGACTTTGGATTTTGCTTTGAGATCTTTCATGCGATTTAAACCTACTCCTATCGCTGAACCAATAGCGGTTGATTCACCGGCCATCCCGATTTCAACTCTACTTAATAATTCTAAAAGAATTCCATGATCAAGTGTCAACGGACACTGAGTGAAAGCATCATCACCAAAGACCACGAGTCCCATCCTATCATTGGGACGCTTGTCGATAAATTTGGCCACCACCTCTTTCACGATGGCCAAACGATTGACTCGCTTACCCTCTCGCTCGAAGTCTAAGGCCTGCATGGAGCCTGAGGTATCGAGCACCAGCATGATATCAACGCCTTCAGAGGAGATTTCGGTGAACTTTTTACCTTGCTGAGGGCGCGCTATTGCAACAACAAAAAAAATAATAATCAATATTCTTAGCCAAAAAAGAATTTGTCTTGGATGAAATCTCGTTTTTGTTTTTATTTTCTTAATGATATCTAAACTTGAAAAACGAAATCGACCACCAGTGGTATGCCCTTTTAGATAGAGGGGAATAATCACAAGCAATAAAAGAAAAAACCAAGGATGGGCAAATCTCATACGATATTGTCCTCATCCACGTTCTTTGGCATTACTTGTGGCATCGTCTCCTCGACAAATTGTCTGGCGATTTGGATCAAGGACTCACTGTCCTCATCTATGATTGTGATATCCGTAAACTTAATCAAATCAGTTTTCTCTAAAACAAGCATAAATTTCGTCCGTAGTCTCTCATCTAACAGTACGGTAGTGATCTCACGTTTTATTTCTTCAAGGGTTCTATCTGTGACTGGCAATAAGAATGTTTTTTCAAAATAAATCCTTATTATTTCTGACAGGGTGAAGGCATAAAGCTTAAGCGGCTTTTTTGGCAATTTCAAAAGAGCATCCAAGGCAATCTCATGAGCAGGAATATTGAGAGCATCGGCATGCCTCTTTTTTCTAATCTTTTTGAAATAGTATATGCATGCTCCCAGAACAAGCATTGCGAGGACAGCACCAAGCAAATAATATGGCCAAGTCGAAGGGGAAAGAATGATGGGTCGGATGTCACGAATATCCTTTTGAGTCGTTTTATCTTTGCCAAGGACCGACTCAACTTCGACAAAAATTTCAGAGGACTTTATGGCTTCATCAGTCCCTTTGCTATTTTTATATTGTAGTTCAACCGCCGGCAGAATATACGATCCCACAAGATCCGCCTGGAGTTTATACCACAATGATGAGATTTTACGATCATCAACAACTTTTTCCGGGATGGCACCAAAGTCTATGACCCGGAAGCCTTGAATCTTGTCACCTACATTAGGGATTTGTAGGGAAATCATTTTGGGAGTATCCAGAATGACAGTGAACATGACGATGTCCCCAGTGGTAACAAGCGCTTTGTCCACTTTGGCATCCAGATTGACCTCTGCGGCAAATAGTTCAGCTGCAAGAAAGAATATAATGAAAATTATTTTTCTCATTTTATATTTTCAGGAAAAAGTTCCACTCGTTCAGTTTTGACTTTTTCTTGCACAAGTTCCTGATAGAGTTTTTGGGCCTTAGCTATCATGTATTCTTGTTTGACGATATCTTTGGTATCCTTATAAGGTTTTTTATATTTCTCCTTGTTGGCCTTATAATAATTTTCAATATCGGATTCATCAGATTTAATTTTTGCCTGAATTTCTGTTTCATAAACTTTTCCTACAATTAGCTGCTTTTCAATCTGGTGCAATTTTTTTCGCAGCTCTGGATCTTTATCTAGTCCCATTTTTACGGCGTGTTCAAAGACAATTCTGTCAGCTACAAAGGCCTGCAGCATCTGACCTTTCTTTTGTGGGCCATTCATCTCATCCCGCGCATTGGGAGGAAGCGAGTCAATAAAATCATTCAATTCAAAATCATAAAGTTCTTTTCCTCCAACCTTAGCAACGACCTTTCCTCCTTGCTTTGCGTTAAGCGCCGTTTTTTCTGCAAGAATCATATTGGCAGCGCTATATTTCTGAAGCTTTTCAAGCAGCGCCACCACGGCCTTATTTGCATCGGCCTTATGGACCGAATTAGGATCGAAGGTTTCAACATTATAATACCACCTTACCGCCTTTTCAAAATGTCCGGCATTTTCACTCAGTCCTCCTAGGGAAAAGGCAATCGCCGACTTTTCTTTGGCGCTCAAATTTCCCCTTTCCAAATACTGCTCATAATTTTCAATGGCCTCATCGAAAAGCCCAACACTCTCCAGTTTCACGGCAGTATCGCGAAGAGCACTGGAGTCTAAAACGACAGAATGACTTGCTTTAAGGGTGGTAATGACCACAATGCTTAGAATAATTTGGACAGCAATAATAATGATAAGCCGAATGTCTTTCATAATCATTTCCTATTTACTTCCTATTTTCGCGGGCCTTAAAAAATCTTACAATCGGATCAATATATGAATCCTTCATGTTCACTTCAATGTAATCAATGCCATTCATGCGAAAAAATCTTCGCGTCTCGAAAAGACGTTTTTTAGCATGGAGCGAATACTCTTTTTGAAAATGCCTACTGGATGTATTGACCATCATAAAATCGCCAGTTTCAGCGTCCTCGAGTTCGATATATCCAATCTCTGGCATTTCAACCTCTCTCGGGTCAGTAATCGAAAGGGAAATTAAATCATGCCTCCTCGATGTGATCTGAATTTCCTTCTCATAATTTTTACCTTGAAAATCTGAAATTAAAAAAACGATGGCCCTCTTTTTAAGAACCCTATTTAAAAACTCAAGCGGAACGTTGATATCAGTTTGCTTGGAATCCGATTTGTACGAAAGAATATCCCTGATCAATCTCCAGATATGTCCTCTGCCTTTTTTGGGTGCAACGTAATGTTCGACGTGATCAGAGAAAATAATCAAGCCAACCTTGTCATTATTTCGAAGAGCAGTATATGAGAGGAGCGCGGCAATTTCGCTGGCAACCTCGTTCTTAAATTTGTCCACAGTTCCAAAGCGGGAAGAACCTGAAACATCCACCACAAACATGACAGTGAGTTCGCGCTCATCACGATAAGTTTTTATAAAGGCCTTGTCATGTCTCGCGGTAACATTCCAATCGATATGTCTAACATCATCTCCATACTGATATTCTCGTACTTCTTCAAACTCCATCCCGCGCCCTTTGAAGGCACTCAAATAATCTCCCGCGAAAGCATCGTTCACCAGATGTCTGGCCCTAATTTGAATTCCTTTAATCTTTGCGATTAATTCTTCATCGAGAAGTTTCACGTCTTTGTTACTTTGTATCCCCATACCTACCCTATCTTAAGGCACATCAATTTTATCAAAAATCTTCAAGATGAGGTCATCCGAGGTGATGTTTTGGGCCTCTGCTTCATACGAAACTGTCACTCTATGCCTGAGAACATCAGCGCCGATTGTTTTGATATCTTGGGGGGTGACGTATCCTCTACCTTGCAGAAATGCATGCGCTTTGGCGGCCTTCACTAAATAGATTGAGGCCCTAGGGGAAGCCCCATATTCGATCAGATGTTTAATGTCTTTAAGATTGAAGCTTTCAGGATTTCGTGTAGCAAAGACGATATTAGCGACATAATCATAGAGTTTTTCATCAAAGAATACCTGCTCCACCAGCTGTCTGAGTTCGATAATTTTTGCAGGAGAAAGAACCTTGTTAACTGTAATCTCAGAAGGCATCGCGACCCTCTTCATAATCCGAATTTCTTCCTCTTTATTGGGATAGACCACTTTTACCTTGAGCATGAAGCGGTCAACTTGCGCCTCAGGAAGCGGATATGTTCCCTCCTGATCAACCGGGTTTTGGGTTGCCATCACAAGAAAGGGACGAGGAAGTTGAAAGGTGGTTTCTCCTATGGTTACTTGCTTTTCTTGCATGGCCTCAAGTAGGGCGCTTTGAACTTTTGCCGGTGCTCGGTTAATTTCATCGGTCAGAATAATATTAGCAAAAATCGGTCCTTTTTTAATACTAAAGGAGCCATCTTTTGGGGAATAAATCTGTGTACCCGTGAGATCGGCAGGAAGGAGATCGGGAGTAAATTGAATTCTTCTGAATTCAACTTGCATGACTTTGGCCAGCGTATTAATCGCGGTTGTTTTGGCCAACCCTGGAACACCTTCCACCAGAATATGCCCATCGCTAAGAATACCAATGATGAGCTTTTCAATCATGTTGCGTTGACCTACCATGACTTTGTTCACCTCTTCGACCACCTGATTGATCACGGGGAATTCTGCTTGAACCTTTCTTGAAATTTCCTCTACTGTCATCTTCATATTGAATCTCTCCTTTCAATTTTTTGGCCAATTTCTTTTTCGTAGTAATCAAGCTCAGCTTCAGATAACTCAAGGCCGGCAAAACGCACCTGTTCGACAAGTTCAACTATCTTTCTAAAATTTCCATCTTTTTCTGCGAGGGTCTCCATATTGAGCTTTAATAGTTCTAATGAATATTCTTTTTTTCTCCCCTCAAGTCTCAACCTTCTAATGCCCTGCAGAGCATTTTGCCAATCCTGCACATCCTTCTCGTGTTTCTCAGGCAGCTGATTCTTCATTTGTTTCTTTTTTAAAACAAAATACACCAATAGAAAAATAATCATTACAAGAAAAATGGCAAGGGCCAGATACAAAAACCCTTTTGGCCGACGTTTGACCTCAACATCTATCCCTGGATGTCGGGTCAGTTGCTCTGAACCTCCATAGGCAGACTGGAATGACATAATAATAGGTCCAAGATGGAAGATGCCTTCTTTTTGGAAATGGAGGGGATATGAATAGAAGAGAACTGCTTCTTTTTCGTCCGCATGAGAACCAGATGAAATATTGTCATTCAAAACAACATTTTCAGGAAAGGTAATTTTTGGAACTTTCACACGATATTTATTGGGATCACCCTTCCAATGGATTTTGACTTCCAATATTGCCGCATTCCCCTCCGTTATTTCTGCAAGATTAGTAACTTCAAGGATCGGGGGAATCAATTTTTCCGGAAGTGGGCCACCAGATTGCCCTGAAGCATCTACATCACTTTTAAAGTCATTTTCGCTAACTTTTTTGATCTTTAGGAGATTTTCAAACTGCTTATAGGTTTCTTCATCACTCCACGACTTCGCTCCCCGCACAACTCCCACCAGTTTGCCTTGGGGTGAAATGAGATACAGACTAGGCAGTGCCGTCGATTGATAATCGGCGGCCACCTGTCCACTCTCATCATGAAGAATGGGAAAGGAAAGCTTGAGTTCTTCGACAAATTTTCGGATAGCAGAAGTATCATCTTGATCAGTAGAAATACCAAGAATGACAAGATTATGTTGACGAAAGTGCTTGTAAAGACTTTCGAGTTCAGGAAGTTCCATTCGGCAAGGGCCACACCAGGTTGCCCAAAAACCCAGCAGCATCCACTTACCCTGATAGTCTTGCAACGAATGTTTTTTTCCCTGGAGATCAGGTAATACCAGAGGTGGAGGTTCAACAAATGTTCGAGTAAATCCGAGATTATCGATGGCGGTATAGGGATTCAATTTTACTTTGGCTTCGGCCAGTGAAGAAAAAACAAGCAAAAGATAAAGACTGAGCAATATTCTCATATTGGAAATATAAAACCACGAAAAACATTTTTCAAGAGGAACAAAAAGATATTACAAAAACCTTACAATGAGAAATCCTATCTACTGGTCTAACGAATAAATTCTGCCACGAAGCTGTTGGCAGGACTTAGCCGAATCTCTTGCGGGCGTCCGCTTTGAAGAATCTTGCCGTGATTCAAAATAACAATCTGATCTGACATGGTAAAGGCCTCAACTTGATCATGAGTCACATACATACAAGTAATTTTAAACTGCTGCTGGATTTTACGAATATCTTCGCGCATTTTCTCGCGAAGCTTGGCATCTAAATTGGACAGAGGTTCATCTAACAGCAGCACTTTTGGCCGCATCACCAGACCACGCGCCAAGGCCACTCGCTGTTGCTGTCCTCCGGACAATTGGGCGGGCGTACGCTTTTCAAGTCCATCAAGTTCGACTAGCTTTAGAATTTCCCAAACATGCAGATCAATTTCTGTCTTGTTCATTTTCTGTATTTTTAAGGGATAAGCTACATTTTCAAAAACATTCATATGAGGCCAGACGGCATAGCTCTGAAAAACCATCCCAATATGACGTTTTTCCGGTGCAAGAAAGACTTTCCTTTCGGGATTTGAGACCACCTCATCTCCAAGCTTTATCACTCCCAGGTTATTACGTTCCAGCCCTGCCACCATCCTTAACACCGTAGTTTTACCACAGCCAGAAGGACCAAGGAGGGAAACAAAATCACCATCAGGAACACTGAGAGAGAAGTCATCGACCACCAAAACATCAGCAAAAGATTTTTGAACATTGTTCAGTGTGACTGAGCTCATAACCCGTACTTCCCTTTTGAAATAAATTTTAGAAAAAAATTAAACAGACCTGTGGGAATAATAATCAGAAGGGCCAGGACGGCCGGGCCACCTCCCCCCAAATCTCCATACTCTTGTAGGTGAAAAATAAAGGCCCCAAGTGTTTCGAGACCCGGGCCAGTCAATAAGACTGTCATGGTGACCTCAAACATCGCGGGCATAAATACCAGAAAAAAACTGGCGATTAATGATGGTCGAAGAAGTGGCCACCAAATATATCGCATAGTTTGGAAAGTCCCGGCACCGGACAAACGAGAAGCCTCGTCCAGGCAAGGATGAATTTGCCCGACACCATCTTCTAATGTCTTGTAACTGAAATTTAAATACTTTATCGAATAGGCCAGGATAATCAAAAGCCCTGTACTATTGAGTGCAAACCAGTTGCCCACAATTCCGGGACCGAAGCCCACAAGCAAGGCCAAGGCCAACACTGTTCCGGGCGTCACATACGGTAGAGACACCAAGATTGATGTGACCCCTTTAAGTCTTGAGGAGAATACATATTTAAGGGCATAGGCCAAACCGAATCCTGCCAGAACACAAAAGATTCCGGCCACTCCTGCGAATATTAAAGAATTACTAAAGGCGCGAGTAGTTTCGTCAGTATGAAATAAAATACGCTCGAAATTCGACCATCCAAAATTGGACCAAGTGAGAATTCCTTGAACCTGTGAAAAAGCCGCAAGAAAAATGGCCGAGAGAGGTAGCAGGAAGAGAATAGTAAAAGTTGTGCCAATGGCAATCGTGAGCGGCAATTTCCAAAAACCAAGCCGGGCCAGTTGGGGACGCGGAGTTTTGCCTGAGATCGTGGCAAATTGGCGAATACGTAAAGGGCCCTCACTTAAAAGAAGGATGACAAAGGCCAGCGCCATGAGAATCAAACTCAAACTTGATGCTTTCAAAATACCCGACATACTCCCCATTCGTTGAAAGGTATAAATCTGGGTAGTCAGCAAAAAAATTCCTCCGGGGGTCCCGATTAAAGCAGGTACGCCAAAACTGGCCGTGGTTGCCAAAAAGGCCAGAAGAAATCCATTGAAAAGCGGCGCCCGCAAAAGTGGTAAGGTGATATTACGAAAAGTTTGCCAAGTACTGGCGCCACTCATGCGAGAGGCCTCCTCCATTGTGGGATCAATCGCTTCGAAGGCCTTGAGTAAAATCAACAAAACATAAGTAAATAGGAAACTGGTTTCTATCAAGACAAGACCGGTAAATGAATAGATGTTTAGATGCCAAACCGATCGCTGCCCGATCCACTGATCAATCCAAAGATTGAGAAAACCATTGCTAGGATTGGCCAGCAGAATCCAAGCGATGGCCCCGACAATGGGTGGAATAGTGTATGGCAAGATAAAGGCCCCACGCCACCAACTCCTCAAAGGAAAATCAGTGCGCGTAAAAAGAAAGGCAAGGCCAAGGGCAAAGATCGCGGAGAGAGAGGCCACCGCCAATCCCAGCGCAAAGGTATTACGGAGGGCCCGATGAAGCAATGAAGAACGAAATGTTTCCATGAAGGGATGGGGCACAATATCTGTCAGCAAAAGGTGTTTAAATAGCGAGCTAAAGGGCGCAATAAAAAGATACAATAAAAAAGAAAAAAAAATGAAGAGAAGAATTTTCTTCATCATACTGCTGGATTACTCATACATAATTTGAGTGAATTTTTCTTTCAACTCATTTCTTTTTTGGGTTACGGAATCTAAGAATGCCCGGTCAAAGGGAAAGGCCTTGGCCGTAATCTGGTCGATCGGAGGCGCTCCCACAGGAACCCGAAATCCTTTTTTGGGTGAATACATAAAGGAGCGAACCATGGCCTCCTGGCCTTCGTTGGCAAAAAACCACTCTGCCAACTGTTGCACGGTTTTACGATCGGAATCTTTTTTTGTCAGCGCGAAAACATTATTATGAATGACCGCTCCATCTTCGGGAAAAACAATTTTCAAACGAGTGTCTGTTTCTATTAATCGTAGAACATTTTCTAAGAGAACTATTCCCACCGGTCGTTCTTTGGACTGCACACGACGAATAACGGCACTATTTCCTCCCTCCATAATAACTTTATTTTTCTTGAGCTGTTCAAAATAATCCCAACCATAGCGTGTCTGGAGCGCCGCCATAGTTGTAAAAGTGGTGCCTGAGCTGAGAGGAGAACCGGAAGAGACCAGATTGGCAAAAACAGGGAGTGAAAGATCCTTATAGGATTTAGGGATCTTGCTGGCTTCAATCCCATCGCTATTATAGGTGATGACCATAACTGGAATACTCAAAGTTGAGTAAAGATTGGCAGGATGTTTAAATTCAGCGGAGATCTCACTTGCATTTTGAATAGCATAAGGATGAAGCCGTCCTTGGCTGGCCATTTCCTCATACCAAAAACGATCTGAACTAATAAGAATATCGGCCTTGATCCCACCACTTAAGATCTCAGCATTAACCTTGGCCGCAATCTCTTCCGAACCGGCCTGAAACCAGTTAATTTCAAGGCCGGGAAAATCCTTGGCCAAACGAGGTGTCAAATCGGCAATGGTATCCTTATAAAGTGAGGTATAAATCCAGATAGAATTTTTCTTTTCACTTTGGCACCCCATGGCGAAAAAAAATGAGGCCATCATCACCATCATGCGAAATTTAATATACATACGCTCTCCCGATATTTTATGGATTAACGGGGTATTCTGGCCTACTCTCATCTACCGTCCAAGACGCATAACAGCTAATGGGAGAAAATAAATCAACATGGCCTCTGCTCGAAGTACAAAACAATGGTTAACCCTGGCGGCAGGCCATTTTTTTGTGGCCCTGGGGATTATTGGGACAGTACTACCAATCGTCCCGACCGTACCTTTTCTGCTCTTGGCAGCGTATTTTTATAATAAAGGGCATCCTCACTTTCACCATAAGCTGATGAATCTACCTAAAATTGGGCCACTTCTGGTAGATTGGGATCAACATAAAATAATTCGTACAGAAGCCAAAGCTGGGGCCATCTTTTTGATCGTCATGCTTTTCGCTTGGCCACTCTATTTTGGCCGGCAGAATCTTGGGATAACGATTACACTGATCATCATAGCACTCACTCTCATCACTTACATCGTGACTAGGAAGTCAAAATAATTTTCTTGCCTTGGCAAAAACATGTAACACTTCCGTGCAATTTCAAACCACAGTCATCAATCACGATCCCCGAACCATCGGGGCAGGCAAGCAAAGGTCTCTTATGCTTTTTGGTGTAGGAAATAAAGGCCTTTTCGTAGCGAAGAGTTTTTTTATAATGAGGAAAAAATTCAAAGGAAACCAGGCCAAGTGATCTAAGATTTGTCAAATGAACAAAGTTTTCATCTGCATCAAAAGGCGGGTGGCCGGCCATGCCAATGGAAGGGGTAATGATAATACCTCCGGCCGATTCTCCACTTAAGACTCCTCCCTGCATCACATAACGCTGAAGCCGAGGAAGAAGCCCGGTTTTACGAAGAGCATTGAGAAAATAATATGTATTCCCGCCCCCGAGATGAACGATGTCACTCCTCAAGGCCAATTCCAACATGGTGCGATCAACCGGGCGATCTACGGGCAAGAGAAGAAATTTTGACACCTGAAAACGACGATAGTGAGTCACGAAATCACGAAATTCAGTATCTGCATGATAGGATGAGGCGGGAATAAAAGTAATACTCGGATGTTTGTGCTTAATCAGTCTTAAAAGTTCTAAATCAAGCGCCTTATTTTCTTTAGGCGTACCACCACTATATAAAACGATTCGCAAACTGGCCTCACTAAATACTTTCGCGGAAATCGCGAACGATTTTAAACAGGCCGTGCATGAGAGAGGCCATCTTTTTATGATCTTTGTATTTTGATGTCCCGTCATTCCGCGGTTGTTTCTTCTCGGGATCAAGCAATTGCTGGCCGGCAAAATCTTGTAACAAGTGATAAACTTGATCGGCCGATAGCTTGGGTCTCTGCTGAATCAGTTTTTGCACAATAATTGCTACAGAATTACCAGTGACACGATCATATTTATTAATGACAGATGAACGCATACATATTTCCAAAAGCACCTTTTCACTCTCAAGAGCATGAAGGGCCGCGGTCTTCTCAATAATGTCCCGATAGAGTTCCTGAAAGCGCGACACCCGTTTTCTTCTTCCAGCATTGATTTCGACATCATATTTTTTGGCGTATTGAGAACGTGCGATGTCAATAAACTCTTCGGCTGAGAGCATGTTTCCCGTACAAAGCAAGATTTGGGGTAACTCACGCAAGACATCACGCATGCAGAAAACCGCATCACAGGTAATTCCGTCAGGAACTTTATATATTCCCTGTTTTGATTTTACTCGTTCAAAATAACTAAATTCTCGTCGAAATTGGGTAACCAGCGAGCGATGCTTTTCAAATACTGCATGGGCCATATCTTTTCGTAGTCCAATTTTTTTCAGGAGGTTTTGATCTTTGCATGACATAAAGGTTTGGTCGAATTTTCTTA
>CAYHRT010000121.1:0-11849 GCA_964359085.1 uncultured Bdellovibrio sp.
CTTTAAAGAGTTACACTAGTTCTCCCGATGAGTTGCCAGGAAGTAAATCTCAAGGAAGTTCGAGGAGATTAATTATGGCGACTAACTATGAGGGTGATAGTATCGAGTTTAAAGACACTATTCCTCTCTTACCCATACGAGACATCGTTGTTTATCCCTACATGATTATTCCGCTGTTTGTAGGTCGTGAAACATCGATTGAAGCTGTCGAGCAGGCCCTTGCCAAAAATGACCGTTTGATTTTATTAGCGAGTCAAAAAGATATCACTGCTGAATCGCCACAGCCCTCAGAGATCTACGATGTAGGTACTCTGGCGATGATTATGCGTATGCGCAAACTACCCGATGGAAGAATTAAAATTCTTGTTCAAGGACTTTCTAAAGCGTGTATTAAAGAATTTATTCACACTGAACCGTTCTATAAAGTACGGATAGAAAAAATTGAAGATCGTAAAGTTGCAAACGATGATATGGCCGTCAAGGCCTTGATGCGAAATTTGAAGGAGCAACTTGAGAAAGTAATTACCCAGGGAAAAATGCTTTCTCCTGATATCCTAATGGTCTTAGAAGACATACATGAAGCTGGACGATTGGCCGATCTGGTGGCCTCCAACCTGAGTCTCCATGTAGCAGAGGCCCAGTTAATTCTTGAGACGCTTGATCCTATAGAGCGACTGCATAAAATCAATGAAATTTTGGTACGCGAACTTGAAATCATCTCAATGCAGCATAAAATTAAAAATGCAACTCGAGATGAAATGTCCAAAACCCAAAAAGAGTATTTTCTGCGAGAGCAGATTAAAACCATTAAATCCGAATTGGGGGATGACACTCCAGATGCCACTGATGAATTTAGTGAATTTAGAGAGAAGCTCAAAAAGGCCATGATGCCACCTGATATCGAACGGGAATGTCAGAAACAGGTTATGCGTCTTGAGAAAATGCATCCCGATTCTTCTGAAGCAAGCATCATTCGTAACTATCTCGAATGGCTGACTGAACTTCCTTGGTCTACTTCAAGCGAAGAAATTCTTGACCTGGATTATGCTCAAAAAGTTCTCGATGAAGATCATTATGAATTGGAAAAAGTCAAAGAACGAATTTTGGAATATTTGGCGGTGAAAGCATTGAAGGGCAAGGATATGAGAGGCCCGATTCTATGCTTATCCGGGCCACCAGGAGTTGGAAAGACATCACTCGGAAAATCCATTGCACGGGCCACTGGGCGTGAGTTTATTCGGATCAGCTTGGGCGGTATCAAGGACGAGGCAGAAATACGTGGTCACCGTCGTACCTATGTTGGTTCTATGCCAGGACGTGTGATTCAGGCCTTAAAACAAATCAAGACGAATAATCCTGTTATCCTGCTCGATGAAATTGATAAAATGGGTGGCGATTTTAGAGGTGATCCTGCTAGTGCGTTACTTGAAGTTCTTGATCCTGAGCAAAACCATAGTTTCAGGGATCACTATTTGAATTTAAGCTTCAACCTGTCAAACGTTATGTTTATCGCTACCTGTAATTCTTTAGAATCCATTCCCGCTCCATTACGTGATCGCCTGGAAGTACTCAATCTCTCCGGCTATAGTCACGAAGAAAAAATCTTCATCAGTAAAAAGTTTTTAATTCCAAAGCAAATGAAAGAAAACGGTCTAACCGGTGAGCATGTTGAATTCAGTGATGACAGCATCAAAACGGTGATCAGCAATCACACCTACGAAGCTGGATTACGAAATCTTGAGAGAAAGATAGGGGCCCTTTGCCGAAAGGTGGCCATGAAAATTGCCCGTGGTGAAATTTCCAAAACGATTATTTCTACTGATGTGGTTGATAAATATCTTGGGCCCCCGGCTTACACAGAGGAAGATCGTAAAATCTTTGATGAAATTGGTGTTGCAACGGGACTGGCATGGACCAGTTTCGGAGGCCAGATACTTTATATTGAATCTACCAAAATGAAAGGAAAAGGTATCACCCTCACCGGTCAATTAGGTGATGTCATGAAGGAATCCGCACAGGCGGCCATGGGACATATTCGCAGTAAGGCAAGTGATTTTGGTTTAGATGAGGCCATCTTCGAAGAAAATGAAATCCATGTTCACATTCCAGCGGGTGCGATTCCCAAAGACGGCCCGAGTGCGGGCATTACGCTGGCAACCTCCATTATCTCCCTTCTTACAGGCATCCCCATCTCGCGCGATGTTGCCATGACAGGCGAGATCACTTTGACCGGGAAGGTCCTGCCCATCGGTGGACTTAAGGAAAAAGTGCTTGCGGCCATGCGAATGGGGCTTAAAACGGTTATAATTCCTCATCGCAACGAAAAGGATTTAGTCGAGATTCCAGACAAATATAAACAAGAGTTGAAATTTGTCCTGGCCAAAACCCTCGATGATGTCTTGGATTCTGCACTAGTGGGATGGGCAGAGAAGAAAAAGCTTTTCTCGAAGAAAAGTGCTATAAAACGGCCGTCGACTAAAGCTCGCGACAGCAATCCGCCGGTGGCCGCATAAAAAACCTCAGCTATACCCGAATAACTCTATCGGGTTCTTGGCAGGTTCTTGGTACCAGCTTACTTCTGCAATAGGCAATTTGTATCTTTTCATATCCTGACCACACTCTAGTATACTTTGAAGTGTATGGAAGCTTCTGCGGATAATGACCCTAAGAAAACCTTTAAAATTGTCGTCATTGACGATTCAGATTTCTCTCGCCGTTCGATTGCTAAAATTTTGGAAGATGCCGGCTACAATGTTGTCGGAGAAGTTGGCAAAGCTGAAGATGCAATCAGGTTGCTGCAAAATAGCCCCGCTGATCTATACATCATTGATGTTGTTATGCCTGATATTAGCGGCCTTGAACTGGCCAGCAAGATCCGAGAAAATCATGATCATGCAGGCCTGATCATGATGTCAAGTTTGTACAATGACTCCCTTGTTATTGAAGCTATTTCAAATGGCGCGAATGATTTTTTAAAAAAGCCATTTAGAGCAACCGAACTCTTAATGTCCGTAAACCGGATGATGCAATTGTACCTTGAGGACAATAATTGACAGGGGTCGTCTATGATGTTGGTACGCTTAATGTTTTATTTCTGTCTCAGCTATTTTGTTCTCTCTCTGGATATTGGCGGGCGAACAATTTTTGATCGAATCGATGCTCGGGTTGCACCCTATACTGAGATCGCACAAACATTTATTGTGAAAAGTTCTAAGAAGGCCTGGATCTTTCTGAAAGATACTTCGTTAAATTTGATTGGACAGCATATTCCAGAACAGAAAGATCACGTCTCTTCAGGCCTGTCCTCACCTGAACGACACGGAGCGGATGGACAACCTTCCCTCGCCGACTCAAGCAATACACCCGAAGATACTTACACAGTAGAAGAGCGCATGCTTCTCAAGAAAATTCTCGAAGAGTCCCGCTAATTTTAGCGAGAAACAGACCTTGGTTGCTCTTCGTCTTCATGAGAATGAGTTTCTGTTGCAGAAGAATCGGCATTTGATCGACCCGACTGAACAGCATAAATGCATTCGCTTTTTTGATCTTCACCTACATCCACAGCTGAAACATTCAGAGATACAGTCATCAAGAACATCACCATCAATTTTATTTTCATAAGTTCTCCACTGCTCGTTGCTAGTTATCCATACTATGTGCATCTTTCATACCAAAAACACCCTTGTTGGCTGACTATTATTTTAATAGGTTGTAACGTTGTTGATTAATCTTTGTGCATATAAAATTAGTGATTGTATATTTTTTTGACACTTTTTGGACTCGAGGCGAGTACGAAAAAACAAAAAGGCCCGCAAAGAGTTACTCTCATTTGCGGGCCTCATAAAAGCACTATTATACTACTTTAAGCTTCTAAATCTATCGTGGAGTCGTGGGCACAGTTGTTGGGGGTGCAACAACAGGTGCTGGAGTTGTCGTGTCACCGTTAGCATTACGTGCAGCCTGGACACCATCAGTACAGTCTGACTCTGATTCTGCAGCGAAAGCTACTGTTGTCACGACAAGTTGAAATACCACTAAAAACCCGATTACTTTTTTCATATTGCCTCCCTTGTGCACTTATTAGTTTGAATCACTCTGCATATGTAACTGCAATGGGAATGCCAACCATGGGTCTCGTTAATTCAACAGATTGGAAGCTAGTACTTTTTTCATAATTGTCCAAAGATCAGACAGTGACAAAAAAAAAGGCACGGAGGTTATCCGTGCCTTGCTGAAAGTAGTGCAATAACAAAACTAAATCAACTAGTGCCCTATAGCATGAGCACCCGCTCCAGTCCCAGTCCCAGTCCCACCAGCTGTGCCTACACCGGTCGTAATGGCAGCACAATCAGTAGCACCTTCACCAGGCACCGGCGCCGTAGTGGGCGGCGTTTGCGCGGTCACAACCAATACACTCCAAAGCATAATTAATGTCAGTAGAATTTTAATTTTCATCGTGTGCTCTCTCCTCTTCATATATTGGTAGTTGCTGACCCTACCGTTAACGTCTTTGCCTATTATCACTCTAGGTCTGTATTTTTCCTAGCTTCACTCCTAACATCTCAATAACTCATAATGCTCATGCCTCATTATGTGGGCACTACATATTCAAGTTAACTCCTGCTGGCTTAACAATCGACAGCAGTGCTTGAAAGGCCTGTGTCACTTGCAAGGCCATCTTGTGACCGGCATCGGACTCCACCTTTTTGATTTCACCGTAATTATCGTAGGCCACATTAATCTTGCCGACGTTTTCCATCGCAATCTCAACAGGCTTTCCGAGAGCATTGTACTTGAAAGACAAGGACCTTTTTACATTTGTTTTCTTCTCATGATCAATCATTTTGGTGATTCTTCCTTGGGCATCATAAATCAAGAGCACAGATTTGCCCTCGTTGTTTGTGGCCTTGGAAAGATTACCCTTTTTGTCGTATTCAAAAGCTGTCCAACTATCCTTATTCATCACGCGAGAAATTTTGTTAAATTCTGGGTGATACTGGATCTCAATGTAGTCACCCTTCGTCGATGTTTTCTTAACCAGAAGTCCCTTGTCATTATATTCAAAATTGGTGACATGCTTACCACGAGTAATCTTCAAAGGAAGGGAGCAGCATTCGGAATAGATCGTTTCGGTTCTCATCCCACTTACATCTGTTAGAATACGATAGGTATATTGGGACCCATCGGGCTTTGCCTTAATTTCATATTCATAACGATTGTTTTCAGTCTTGCCGTCAGATCCCACCTTGGAAACAATGGTCCAGTAATGGAAGTCCGGATTCTTGGGATTGGATTCATATTTATACTTTGTGGTAACGCCATCACGAGATTTGATTTCAGCAACAAATCGTGTATTTTTTTGATAGGCGATTTCCATCTTTGAATTATCGGAATATTCAATAGATGCCATGTTATGGTTGGAATCATATTTATGTTTATAAATATTTCCCATGACATCTAAAGATTCTACTAGATCATCTCCCTCATATTTATAAACGGTCTTCTTGTCTCCAGCAGACCAAATATGTTTCACCTTACCATCTGTGTACCACTCAAAAAATAATTGCTTCGCCTGGGAATCCTTAATGCCTCTGAGCATCCCCTTGTCATATTCAAAATTGACCACATAACCATGTTTATCTTGAATCTTTGAGAGCTTTCCATCTTCTGAAAAATATTCCATTTTGCCATCATTAAAGGATCGACTGAATCCCTCTTTCAAACGATGAACCTCTTGAAGTCCACGCGTATTTGAATAGAGTGCTGTCCCCGCAGCAAGACTAGTCGCAACTTTAAATTTACGAGCATAAGCGGAACGTAACTCAGCATCCCCGACCAATTTTTTTTCCAAGTCTGCTGCAACATTATCGGATAGGGTCGTTTTGGCCCGCATGGCCTCTATTACTTTTTTGGCTGCGGCCACAGGATCAATGCTCTCTTTCGGCGTAAAACGAGTCTGCGCCCCCGTTCCATTTTCATGAACAGTGACTGAACCGTCAGGCCCCACCACCAAATAAGTTTCATAATCGGAACCCCACCCAAGACCAAACCAACCTTTTTCAGTTGCCTGGGAGTTATAGGTTCTCGAGATGAAGAGGTCATTGCCCCCTCCAGGAACAACAATGTCGGTGTAAGTAATGTAGAAATTACCATTTTTTAAGTTAACCCCGCCATAGGCGACAAATGATCCCAACATCAGGGCCAACAAAACTAGGATGCGCTTCATTGTTATCTTCCTTTGCTATATTCTTTACGTTTCTAATATCGACCAAATCCCACTCGCAATCTTCTCGGAACTTATCTCCTCTAACTTTAATATAAAAATATCATCGCCCCAACTAAAATTTAGCGCCATTTGGAGTCACTTAATATCAACAATCTTCAAAATTACAAACAACCCAACAGCGTCTAGGCACATGGCCACGAACATTATTATAAGACCTACCGGATGGTGGAACATCCTGATCATTGATTCCGGTTCTGATAAAAAGTAGAGAAAACCTATCGCATATGGCATACCCGCAATTACAAGTCCTTGAAACATACCCGACGCTGTAAGTTGCTCAATCTTTAATTGCAACCTTACTCGCTCCCGAATTACGGCAACAATCGTATCAAATGTTTCAGCTAAGTTACCGCCCGTTTCACGCAAGATATTCACACTTGTCACAAACATATCATTGTCTTCGGTCGGCACACGTTTTGCGAGACTGTCGAAGCAGTCTTCCAACGTAACACCAATTTTATTTTGCTGAAGAATGAGATTAAATTCTTGTGATACTGGTGGAGGCATCTCATCCACAATCATCCCGATCGACTGAGGAACCGAGAGACCTGCGCGTAAACCATTGGCCAAGAGAGTGAGTGCATCCACCATTTGCCCCGAATATTGTTTAATCCGTTTCTTATACAGGTGATTAACTATCGGCTTAGGAATTTTAAAACCGATAAATGACACGATTCCTCCCAAAAAGAAACCCAGCATCCAGTGGCCTAGGAGTCCCATAATGGTTAAGGTAATAAATCCAATCCCTACCGATAAAAGTAAAAGGACATAGGTAATATGTTGCTCTTTAACTTCGATAAAAAGTAATTCAAATTTTTCCATGATGTAAGTTCGAGTGCCTAAAGTTTGCTTCTCAATCCAGGTAAAAATACCCGTTGAATACTTATAGCAAAAAAGGAAAAACATTAACCCTATTACCGCTATTATTCCCTTTTCACCCAAGAGCCATACTATTTCACTCATATGAAAAAACTCCTATTTTTTAGGTGGTGGTTGTCCCGGTTTGGGTGGTGGTGCCTGCCCCGGCTTAGCGTTGGCTGCCGGTGCAGCTGCCGCCTGAGGTGGGGGGGCACTGGTAAAGATCCCTCGTGGAACGTTATAGCCCTTTCTTTCAAGTGTTTCGATAAACTTCGGAATAAAACCGGTCGCCTGAAATTCACCAATAATTTTACCCTCTTTACTCATCCCTGTTTGGCGATAAAGAAAGATATCTTGTAGTGTTACAACATCACCCTGCATCCCGCCTATCTCTGTGACATAAGTAACTCGGCGAGAACCATCATCCAAGCGACTTTGCTGAATAATCATATGAACTGCGTTGGCAATAAGTTCTCTGATGGCCTTGGCAGAGAGACCGATACCGGAATACTGAACCAGTGTTTCCACTCTTCCAATACATTCGCGCGGATTATTCGAGTGCACGGTGGTCATTGAACCATCATGACCCGTGCCCATGGCCTGAAGCATATCGAGAGTTTCACCACCACGACACTCACCTACGACAATTCGAGTAGGGCGCATCCGAAGTGTTTGTTTAACCAGGCATCGCATATCAACTTCGCCCTCTCCTTCCAAAGAAGGTGGACGGGTTTCTAGGCGAACAATGTGATCCTGAGGAAAATCTAATTCAGCGGCATCTTCGCAAGTAATAATACGCTCGTCGGCCTGAATAAAACCGCCCAAAACGTTAATCAGAGTGGTTTTGCCTGAGCCAGTGCCACCACTTATTATAATATTCCTATGCGCTTCAACCGCTACACGAAGAAAATCTGCCATATTTTGTGTCATGGAGCCAAATTTAACAAGGTCTTTCCAGGTCAATCTATTCTCTGGGAATTTCCGAATAGTGATGACACCGCCATTAAGAGCACAAGGAGGAATGATGGCATGAACACGTGAACCATCGGAAAGTCGCGCATCTACATAAGGTGTTTTTTCATCAATCCGACGACCAATCGGGGCCACAATTCTTTCAATGACGTTTAGAACTTGTCGGTTATTTGTAAAGATGATTTCTGATTTACGAATTTTCCCCTTTTTTTCATAAAAGATCTTATCTGGGCCTACCACCATAATCTCTGAACATTCCTTGTCTCGAAGTAAATCTTCTAAGGGTCCCAGCCCTAAGGCCTCGTCAAGAATCTCTTTTACAACTTGATTCATATCTTCACGAGTGTTCAAAAGTCCCTTGGTATCTTCTTTACCCAGAAGCTCCACTACCTGCTTTTTGGTTTGTTCTTTCAAAATAACTTTGGCCTTCGGATCGCTATCATCGGCCTTTTTTAAATCCATTTCTTCAACCAACGCCTTATGAATACGTGTCTTCAAATCCTTCCATAATCTACGTCGAGCATCCGCATCATCTCCGGGACTCTCCGATGCTTTTTTCCCTACATTTTCCGGACGTGTAAGTTTCTCTAGGGCCTTCAGTAGACTCTTTTGCATCATATTGCTGACGACCTCAGTGATACCCTTTGCGAAGGCAGAGGTCTTGGCCAAAACATAAACAGGCTTAGAAGAACTCAAGGCCTGAACACATGCCTGATCATCGCGCGGAACACTTCCAAGAACAGGTTTACCAATATTCTTGGAAACTACATCCGCCGTTACCGGATGACCGGCTTGTGCTTGATTCAAAATTATTTGAATCATATCTTTAGGAAAAAGCAGCGTTATCAAATCTGAATATAATCTTTTAGTCTGGTTCACGGCTATGATATCAGGAGTGACAATAAGTAAGATGAGGGTTGAAAATTCCAGCGCCTTTAGGGTTAGTGGTGTTAAGTCACTCCCGCCATCAATGATAGTAATGGGATATAAATTAATCACGGCCTTGAGGGTTTTCCCCATTCCTTCAGCATCGATAGTCTTCGTTGCCATGGGGTCGACTGGCATACCTACATAGTTAACGCCAGAAGGATGGGCGACCACAAAGGGAACGATGGTCTTGGGGTCTATGGCACCAGCAAATTCGCTTAAGTCTTTAATTGTTTTTGCGCCCTTCATGCCAGTAATAAGATTTAGGTCCCCACTGGCACTCTGATCGAAATCAAAGAGGGCAATCTTGCTCTTTATTGCCTCCGCATAAGCAAAGGCAAAGTTAGCAGCAAATTGCGACTTCCCGACTCCTCCTTTGCCACCCAGAATAGTAATAATGTGGCCTGCCAAATTAATCTGTCCTTTGTCTAAATTTGCGTTTTATCTCTTCTGAACCATCTGAAGCAGACTCAATAAGTTCTGGAGTTACAAAAAATACAAACTGACTGCGATTACTGACGTACGCTTTTGACCTCAAGAATGAAAACAGCGGTAAATTCTGCTGTTCCTCATCAAACTTCGGCGCTCCAAACGGAGGATCACGGTCAAAATCATTACTGGATTTATTAATAACAACGCCACCGACAACAGCTGTATCTTTTGATTTTACAACAAGAGTGGTTTCGATCTTGTTTTCCAATGTTTCAGGAGGATTTCCGATATTTGAAGATACTTGGATTACCAACTTTAGATCAATTTTTTCCTCCTGGAGAATCTTGGGAGTTACCTGAGCGGCCAAGCCGGCCACCGCTTCTCCTGACTTACTGAACTCTCCAGTTCCAAGCGCAAAGGGCTTTTTACTACTCTTATTGATGGATGCCCCAACATTATCCTTCGTGATGACGACTGCTGACTGAATGACCCTGGCAAAACCTGCACTTTTGGCACTGGCTAAACGCGGAAAAAGATTTGAAATAGTAGCCGCTAGTGTGCCCTGGGAACTACTAGAGACACCTCCGGCCGAGGTTTTTCCGATATTGATACTGCCACCATCCCCAGCGATCAAAGGAATCCACTTAAAGCCAAAAACTCTATTATAGTCTTTGGTCAATTCCACAAATTGAACAGTAATCTTTACCAGCTTTGGTAATGGCTGTGGCTTACTCTCTTCATTGACATTGATAAAATTCTGAATCGGCTCTACCTTCAATTTCATAACTGAATCAGTTCTCTCGCCTAAAGACTTTATTTGGGCAGGCATATAGGCAACCGCAAGCATTTCGGCCCGTTGACGTTTACTTTGAGAATCAACAATTCCCTCAAGCCAATACACGCTATTGACCACGCGAACTGTCACGTTTTTCATTCCGTTCTTTTGAATTTCGTCTTGCATTCTCTTGGCAATAATCTGCTGCGTTTGAGGTGACAGCTCTACCAAGAACACTACATCTTTATATTTTTCTAAAATTGTAAAAACACGGCCGATATCAGTTGGAACGACAATCTTACCACCTACATAAACCTCATCACCCTTGATTCCGATCTCAAGCCCCTCAATATCTCCAAGATACTCCTTTAAATCTTTCACAATTTTAGATTTATTGTGGGCACTCACTTTCACATTAAAGCGCGCACGAATATCTCCGACGGTATTGCGAATAAATACGGTCGTTTCACCAGGACCTTTCGGACGAAAAAGTATTTCGCGTTTTGCAGGGACCATGATGATATCGAGAATTGCAGGATTGGCGATTTGGATTTTTGTATGAGGGGCGAAATCTATATACTGAACCAGATCTTGTCCTAAAATGACCTCTATCGCTTTGGCTTCTGACGGATCAATATCCTGTCCCATTACGATACAACTGTAGATCCAAACAAGACAAAACAATGGATAAAAAAACGCTTTAACCATTTGTTATTTCTTCCCCTGGTTTAAAAAATAATTTTTGGCCTCAGCCGCTTCCTGACCTAAGACATCAAAGAGTTTGGTTGCAGGCATATTCACAATATTTTTATCGTTATTGTTTCTCAGCATCAGATAGGGAGCAGGATCAAGGTTCTCAATAATAAAGGCGACTTTTTGTGCCTGAAAAGGATCAAGCTCAAGAGTGACAGTGGTATATTGAGTATATGTACTCAAATTTAGTTTTCGAATTTCTTCATCGGTTTTAATCCCCACCAAGGGAATGTTATTGGAAATGTCGTAGCCGGTTGAAAGTACCAAGGCATCCTGAAGCACCGTCATCATTCTAAGAAATTCTTTTTTCCCACCGGCATAATCAATCCTGGCCATGAGATCGATACGATCTCCCGGTTTAATTAATTTGCCTGCTGCTTGTTTGTTGTTGACGACAATGGCCATCGCTCTTTTCCCCACACTCACTTGTCGGGACAAGCCTGTTCCTGCTCCAGGGTATGTAACACGTGGCTTTGTAATTTGCTCCCCCTTAATCATGGGAACTGTTGCAATTGTATTCTCAACTTCCTTAACAGTTTTGAAATGTCCGGGAGCACGAAACTTGGCGGGCACGTTCATGACAGTAACTTTGGAATCATCAATAAGTTCAAATTCCTTAATATCAATCTTCGCCACAACAACAGAATTTTCAAGACCAAAGGTTTGAATCAAAGCACTCTTCTGATCCTCAATATATGTCCACACCATAAACATCGCACCTGCCGCAATAACAAGTGCCAAAGTAAACGCCCGCGTATTCATTGGCTTTTATCCTTTATTATCCCTAATAGAGTCAGGGCCTACCGATATGCCTGCTAAAGCAAGATGCCGAAGCAGGCTAAGTAG
>CAYHRT010000122.1:0-11795 GCA_964359085.1 uncultured Bdellovibrio sp.
AGATATCCTGCTTGGCAGCCAGCACTTTGTTCATGATCATGGCATGGTCGATCTTGCTGTTGCACAATCCGATATCAATCGTCATGGCGAACAAGGACACACCCTGCTCTATCTTGCCGTCGCAGGAAAATTGCACGGCCTTATTGCTATTGAAGATCCGATCGGTCCACTCTCAAAAAAATTTATCCAAGAGCTTAGGGAAATTGGAATCAAACGCATTATCATGCTGACAGGCGATGGAGCGAAAACCGCCCAAGCTGTAGCGCAAGAGCTGAACCTCACGGAATTTTATTCGGAGGTTCTCCCCGAGGAGAAAAAGACTATTATTGAAAAACTAAAAGAGAGTGGAAATACTGTCGTTATGGTGGGTGATGGTATGAATGATTCCTTGGCCCTTTCCACCGCCGATATCGGCGTGGCCCTTCACCATGGGGCCGATCTGGCCAAAGAAACATCTCATGTCATTTTACTCAATGGAGAACTCTCTTCTCTGATCAAAGGGCGAAATTTGTCGAAAAGGGCCTTAAGCAGAATTAAACACAACAATATGGCCATCCTCTCCCTCAATTCATTTTTTCTTCTCTTAGGCATGACAGGGAGATTATCGCCCTCTCGTTCATCATTTTTGCATAACTTCTCAACTATTTTAGTCGCCAGTAATTCCTTTAAGCCTTTTCCCCTCTGAGAGGGTATTCCAATTCTTGAATTGTTGGATGATCGCTTCTTCTTGTTCAAGCAAATGTATTCGAATTTCTTCCTGAAGGTCCCTGAAGTTCTCATAAGGTAAAGTTGGTGAAACTAAGATAGGCCTTCCATAACCGATAATAATTCTTGAAAAGGGTTTAGGCAGGCGAAATTTATCCCAACTATTGAAGGCCCAATACCTGTCAGCAAGAGCAACGTAAGGGATAATGGGTGTCTCTGCATGCTTCGCCATATCCAGGATGCCCGGTTTAACATAATGGGCCGGTCCTTTAGGCCCATCCACCGTAATGGCCCCTGGCACACCAGTTACCAGGATCTCGGTCATTTGATCTTTTGCCAGTCTTCCCCCCTTATCAACCCCACTAGAATTCTTGGAACTTCCTCGCATCGTAATGTGCCCAAGTTTTTGCAAAGTATAGGCCAGAGGCTGAGCGTCCTTCGATTTAGACACCATAACGACATGCTGGCCGCCAGTTTGAGCGGTGATTCCTGGAAAAAGATTTTGATGCCAAATAGCAAAAAGATAATTGCCATATTTGCTGGACTTGCATGCGGCCTGAAGATTTTCTACTCCAACAAACCGATAGCGGTAAGATAGGTGTAGGCCCAAGACTACCAAGTAGGCCAAGCGTGAAACCGCCGCAAGTAATAAATTACCAAACATATATAAGAATCATAGACGAATTGATTCAATTTGAACATTGCGAGAATTAGTCTAACTTGATAACGTTCCCGGGCCATGAGCTTACATATTCTGTCTCATTTACCCGATAATTTTTTTAGCAACACTCCCTCGACCCTAAATCGACTATTTTCAGACGGAACATTGATTTGTTTAGAAGGGGAACGAAAAGATCCCCTTTTTCTCTCATGCTTACTGCACGGAAATGAAACGTCCAGCTTCTACGCTGTCCGACAGCTCTTACAAAACTTGCAACGTCTTCCCCGCTCCCTCATGATTTTTTTCGGAAATGTTACTGCCGCAGCTCAAGGACTGCGCCAAGTACCTCATGGCCCTGACTTTAACAGAATTTGGGCGGGAGGAAACACTCCCGAAGAACAGATGGCCACCGAAATAAGAGACTTTGCCAAGGCCAACCATGTCTGGGGAAGCATTGATATGCACAATAATACCGGAGATAATCCATATTACGCGTGCATCAATAAACGTGATCGTGCCACTTTGGCGCTAGCTTCCCTTTTTAGTGATAAAATGCTCTTCTTTGAAAAACCCCATCAGGCCCAGTCTATCGCCTTCGGCCAATTTTGTACCTCCATCACTCTCGAATGCGGAAAAAGTGGCGATCAAATTGGAGTGGCCCGCCTCACCCGCTACTTGGAAAAAGTTTTATCATTACCATCTTTTGATGAGATTAATTTATGCTATGCTGAAATTTCCACTTTCAAAACAGTCGGTCGCATTCTCCTCAGACAGGAAATAGAGGTTGATTTTAAATTCGACCCTTCTTCCAACTCACATCTTTCTTTTCTGCCTGAACTAGAAAAATATAATTTTCAATTAATCAAAACGGGAACAGTCCTGGCGAAGTTGCAAAAGGCCTTGAATGGAGCATGCCATCTTAAAGTCGTCGACAATGCAGATCGAGATGTGACAGAAAAATATTTTTATCAAAAACAAAATAATTTAATAGTGGCAAACGATTTTACGCCAGCGATGTTGACCAAAGATATCAGAGTCGCCAAGGACGATTGCTTAGGCTACATTCTTGAAAACCTTACTCTCCCTACTTAATGGGGAATGGTTGGTGGCAGAGGTGTAACAATGCTATCTTCAATAAAATCCAAAACAATATCCGAACGTGGCCCATTATACTCGCCAGCATCACTGGAATAACCATCTGCTACAATTTCGTTGGGACTGAGGGCCGTACAATACCCCAATTGCTGCAGACGAGTACGCAAAGCAAGCATATCAGCGTAGTTTTCAGATCCCCCAAGAGGTTTCTGGTTATCCAGCAAATAGTAACGCCCATGACTAGGGCGAATGGTGCACACCTTAGAATTTTGAGGAAGATCACAAGTATTGTTACTCAGATGATCACTCAGACTGCTAATGGCACTATCCAAACTATCTGCGTGATTAAGACTATAACCGTTCCGAAAGACGGAGACGCCACCGTACCTATCTTGACGTATCTCACATTCACCTCGTTTGCAAACTCCTTCGCTATAGAGATTGTCAAGTTCCCTTGAGGCAGAATCGATATTGGTAAAGAAGTTTGAGAGTGATTCACCCTGCTGAGTAATACTCCAGACATTGGCACCAGGACGTTTGACCAATTGACAACCCGGTTGAAGATTTTGATTACAGACTTTATCCACGGATAACTGTGCCAAAAGATGTTTGGCACTGTCCATGCTTGTATATGCATTGCTCAAGTGACGCCCATCTTGTTCTAAGTGCCATACATTTGAACCGCTGGCCTTGATCAGAAGACAGGGACTCGAGAAGCGCATATCTTCGCACAGATTCTTATCGAGCAAAGACTTAAGGAGAGTCGTGGCGCTATCAAGATTGGTATAACTTGAACCTGAAATATTTTCACCGCCCACAGTAACCCACCATAAACTATTGCTGGAATTTTTCACCACTCTACATTGCTGCCGAGTATAATCATTGCAGACTCTGTTTACCTTAAAACTCGCCATCGCCTCAATAGCACTATTCATCTGGGTATAATTGACACTCATCGGACTACCATCCACTTGGACGTACCAAACATTTGAACCCGCTCTCTTCTTGAGTTCACAGTTCGCACTCAAGTTCACACGGCACACATTGGCAGTCACAATACTATTAAACTCTCGCATGGCGACAGACAGGTCGGTAAAATTGACAGTCAAAGGACTGCCCTCTTGCTCAACATGCCACATACTTTGATGTTCATGTTTTTTTAGCATACAGCTTGCTTCTGGAACTCCTCGACAAACTCCCCTTTCCTTAAGTGATTGCAGTTGGATTTTAGCAGTTTCAAAATTGGTGTAAGTCTCAGTTACTGCGGCCCCGGTTTGCAAGATTCTCCAAAGATTATTGCCTGCTGTTTTACTTATTTGACAGGCCGAACTCATCGACTGCGCACAGATTTGTGATGTCGTGAGTGATTGCATTTGGGCGACAGCACCTTCCAATGTAGTAAATGCGCTGCTTATCTGCTCGTGCCCTAGGTATACGTGCCAAATCTGATTAGCTTCTGTTTTTCTAACTGAGCAGGAACCACTTCCCATCACTGGCGCTGAGCAAACATGACTACTGCGTAGCCTCGTCAGTTGATCAACCGCCGCATTAAGCGAAGTATAACTACTGGTGAGAGCACTGCCATTTTGCTGGATAAACCAAAGCGCTGCATTGGGGTTCTTCTTTATCAAGCACGGACTTCCGGCCTGCAAGGTAGGAGACAAGACACTCATAAAAAAAATGACCGTTAGGAGAATTTTCATCATAGCACTTCGCCTGTAAAGGATATTAATAGAGTCTTTTCGACAAGAATATGCCAAATCTTTAACCGATGTTTCACCGAAATCTAACTGCATGATATTACTTGGAGGCGTTTTGAATTTGGACACAACGTGAAAGTTCATCATTGGCCTCTAGCCATGCCCGCTTCGCCAGCGAGGTCAAATTATGACTCCGTTTCAAGGTCGCCACACTTTCATTCAATAAATTTTTATTGCATAAAAAAGAGGGAAAAAGATTTTCAAAATAAATACTCACCAGATTATCGTTTTCTTTCCAATCTAGAGTGATAACTTTTTTGAAAAAGGGTTTAATGAAAGAGGCTGAAAGATCAGGATAATTTTCATGATGAAATTCGGTGGAACCCTCATCAAAGATATTGTGGCCCAACTTTTCGGGGCCCTGGAATTCTTTCCAAAATTTCATTTTATTGGAGAGATTGGGAACCGCCACTTTGGCCGCATAAGCTGCTCGCGCGCCGGTTGTCGAAGGGTCGCGTTTTTCTTCGGCCGAGATGAGTTCATTGGCCCTTGAATCACCACCACGACTAAGCGCTTTGATCATGGCCCATCTTCTTTCCGGGCCGAGATCCATGCCTTTTAGGGAGAATTTCCCATCAAGGAACATACTCATCCGTTCAAGAGACTCTTTCGTTTGCGCGATGGCGATAAAAAAATCCAAGAAAATTAATTGCGCATTACTGCCAGGTCTGCTGCCCTCAAGACGCTTCCAAATGAGGTTTTCAAACTTAGGAGCAATCAGCGCGCGTTGTTTTGGGGTCAGATAAGTTTTATATTGAGAATGGACTGTACTGTGAGGACCTAGAACCAGTCCCAAAAGCATTTCTTCGGATTCAGTTTCCAGGGCATTAAAGACCGTTTCAAAATAATCCAGTGGAGACACTTGGTTATCACGCACCATTTGTCCTAAGGTTGTCCAAAGCATCAGTCGCAGAAGTGGATCTTCAAACCTCTGGCCCAAGAATTTCTTCACGGCCAAGAGAGAAATTGGGTCTAACGAAAAGAGAGCATAGTCTTGATCATCAAGATTGGGATACACAAAATCAGGACAACTCTTTCCAATGAACGCCGCTACCTCAGTCCGTTTATCACTGTAGGCAAAATCAAGAATCTGTAGCACGTTTAGCGTACCCCTGATCGAATAATCGTATAAACCGATCCGTGTCCGATGGGGTGAAAGTGATCCTGAAGAACTGGGACTCTGTTCGATAAAGAAGTGACTAATTTTATTTTCACGACAACCCCAATCGACCCGCACGCGATTCGGTCCGGATGTTTGCAACCAACTCTTCACCCATGTATTTAAATTATGGGCGGAACTTTTTCCCAAATGAGTGATAAAATCATTACGATCAGCATTACGGAAAGAAAACTCCTTAAAGTAAGAGGTCAGACCTTTTCGGAAGCCATCTTCTCCCACGAAAAAGTGGAGCTGCTTTAAGCTGGCCGCCCCTTTGGCATAGGTGATGCCGTCGAAATTCCCTCGGGCGGTTCTGGTATCAGTCACAACCGTTTCAATCGGATGGGTGGTCACCAGCTGATCTTGCCAATAGCCCCACCCTTTATCTCCAGCAAAATCAAGCCAAGCACTTTTCGCTCCCATGGCCTGATCCATGGCAACCGTCGCGATGAAGCTGGCAAAACTTTCATTAAGCCAAAGATCATTCCACCATTTCATAGTGACGAGATCTCCAAACCACATATGGGCCATCTCATGCAGGATGAGATTATCCCTATTATCCATACGAGTTTTGGAAACAGCTTCCCTGAAAATATTATTTTCTTGAAGAGCAATAGCGCCGGGGTTTTCCATTCCTCCCCAAGAAAATTCGGGGATGAAAATCTGACCATATTTCGAAAAGGGATAGGGAATCTCAAAATACTCGGTGTAAAAACGCAGTCCTTTTTTGGTGACTTCAAAGATTCTTTCATCATCAACATATTTGGCCAACGTTTTTCGCGCATATAAAAAGAGAGGAATATCTCCGACCTTGTCAGTCCATTCCTCATAAGGGCCTACCGCTAAAAAAAAGAGATAGGTGCTAAACGGTTTGGTCTTTTTAAAATAGTGTGTGGCCATCTCGCTCGATTCACTTTTCTGGTCAATCAAATCATTAGAAATCGCCTTCCAATCTTTGGGAATCACCACTGAAACTTTGTAGCTGGCCTTGAGATCGGGCTGATCAAAACAAGGAAAGAGACTATGGGCCATGTAAGGTTCAAAATCAGTGGCAATATACTCGTTGTTATCCTCTGGATCTTTGGTCTTCGATATACCATCACCCGTCTGACTAAACTCATTGGTATAGTCAACTTCAATCATGACATGTCTTAATAATCTATTTTTCGGAATTTCAAAATGCCCTTTGCCTCTTTTGTATTTGGTGAGCGGTTGTTCATTCACTTTAAGCGAATTGATTTTCTTCCATAGAAAATCAATCGACAAAGGGGCGTCTAGACGAGAGAGTTCGATATTGAGAATGGCCTTGCCGTGATAGCTCTTGCTTTCTTTTTTAAACTCAAAGTGCAAGTCATAGGCAACGGAATGAACCTGATCCTTTCTAAAAATGGCAAAATTAGAGGTCAAATTGTCATCCGAAGGATGCTGCACAATCGGTAATGCACTATGGGCATTTAGGAAAGAAAACAAAAACAAGACTGGCAGTAATAATAAAGCTCGCACCGAGTTCCTCCTCAGATGTTTTGCAGAAATTTTCGGGTAATGATGACTGCTTCGTCAATGACGAAAAAATGGGCCCCCAAGGGATTACTCACCTAAGGGGGCCCTGCGAGACTCTTCAAACTCAGGTTTCAAAGTTTTTATCTAAAACGTGGTGATACGTGTGTCTTATTACCACAATAATCAACCGTCACCACCACTCCCAACTGGCGCCATTCACCATTTCTCAACTTAACCAAAGCAGGCCCACCGCTATCTCCATTACAGGCCCCGGCAAGATCAGATCCTTTCTTGGTCAAAGTTATCTCGGTGTGGTCGTAGTTTTCCAACTTTAAATCCACCATATTTTTATTGCCCGAGTTAAAATAGAGGGCCAAGAAGGCCTGCCCCATCATTTTTTCTTCAGCAAGTTGGGCCTGGAGCTCCTGCTTTTTTTGTTCATCTTGCTCGGCCGCGATCTTCTCTTCCAATTCTTTTATGATGAGACGTGAGGCCCTTAAAAAACGTCCATCAACTTTGAGTCCAAAGCCTACCACTCGCACATCTTGGCCCAAGAGTACGTTGTCAGAATGCTCCTGAGCATTTATGACTGGCACGGGAGTCACCCCACTCAAAGTTGTTTTAAGCGTCATATAGGCATAGTCAAAAGAAGCTGAATACTTTACCGCTTGATCTTCTGGAAGGGCCAAATTCGTATATTTTAAGACGCTGGCTTCCATATAAGCGTAGCCCCCGGGAGATAAGGCCACATCGGCCACCACATCAAGCCCTGTTTCTGATCCACCAACAGAAGATGACCCTACGTAGATTTTAATGGACTTACCTTCGTCCGTGATCACGCGCCGTAAAGCGGCCTTAAAGAGTGTGCGTTTTGCGGCCAAAGGGGCATTGTTAAAAAGACCGATATCCTGCCCGGCAAGATTCTTTTCAACTTCGTCCATAGTTTTATCAAAGATGGCCTGCAGGGCAGCCTCTGTATCAATATCAAAATTAGTTACGCAATGTCCGGCGGTTAGAATTTTATTGCTCTCCACCAGATTGCCGGAACAAAAGATGCGTCCATCTTTTGCCAATCCTACAACGTGCTTAAAATCACCAGTCGCAACCGCCGAACCGCCGACAATATTCCCGGCCTTAACTTGCCCTTCATTGCCAAGACCAGAACCAGAAAAAGATTTTCGCCCGCACCCCACCACTAACAGTATTGCCACGGCAGGCGCTGCAAACCTCATTAAACTTCTTACTTTCATAAACACTCCCCAAGAAATTTTTTTCACCCGGAGTGAACATAGCAGGGGAATGGATGGTGTCAGAGTGGGGCTTAAAATTTTTACTCGCTCTCAGAAAAAGTCTTCGTATGGCCAAAAAAAAGAGCAATTTCCAATAATTAAGGAAGCCTCGCCACCCAGAAGACCGCTGAAGAAATCTAATATCTCCTTACAAAGGGGCTAGGAACCTGCCAAGATGCCGTAGATACCCTTTCTCACCATCATCACGGCAATGGCCATAAGGAAGAGTGAAGCAATCTTTCCGATGGCGAGATTGGTACCTTTTCCTAGAAACTTTTGGATACGACCCGATAATAAAAAGACGCCATAGACCAGCAGAATATTGCTCACCAAGGAGAGAATGGCCCAGCTTTTGGAAAACTGGGATGATAGCAGAATCAAGGTGGTAATACTTGCCGGCCCTAAAATAAGGGGCATGGCCAGAGGGACAATAGCGAGTTCATCACCCGCCACTCGTCTTCCTTCCAGATCGGCCCCCAGAATATCGCTCACTGAAATTAAAAAAAGTAAGATTCCTCCTCCCACCATAAAATCAAATTGGGTTATACCTAAAAAGATGAAGATGGCGTTTCCAAAAACTACAAAAAGAAGGCCCAAAAGAAGGGAAACGAAACAAGATTTGAGTGCAACCCGTGAACGTTCCTTAGCTTCCAATCGCTCAGTCAACGATGAGAAAGTAGGCAAGACGCCAAAGACATCAATGGCCACAAATAACGGAATAAACGCTAGTAAAAAAGTATTCATTTTTGTCTCCAGACAAAAATTAGAGCTCTCTAATTATTTTTCTGCGAAAAATGGCGCTGCATACTATTGATAGATTCTAAGGTAAATTAGGCCAATTAACCAGAATCTCTTAAAATTAAAACTGGGAGAAAATCATGTTTGCTTTTCCCGTTTCCTATGAGGGGCCTGTTTTCCGGCCGCCTTCGGAGGCCAACAGTCTTTTAATCCAGGTCACCTTGGGTTGCTCTCACAACCAATGCACCTATTGTGGAATGTATCGAACAAAAAAATTCCGCATGCGAGCAGTAGCTGAGATTAAATACGATTTAGAGATGGCCAAAACCCACTATGCCCGTCATCACGCCCAACCTACCAAAATCTTTTTGTGCGACGGCGATGCCCTATGCGCTCCGACTGATTTTCTGCTTGAGTGCCTCCATTATGTGCATACAAATTTCCCTGATCTACAACGAATAGGAACTTATGCCACCGCGATGAACATTCTGCAAAAATCTGAAAATGAACTCGAATCCCTCTGTGCCAGGAAATTGAATATGGCCTATTTTGGGCCGGAAAGCGGCCATGACAAAATCTTGAAAATGGTAGTCAAAGGCAATACCGCTCAGGAGATGATCGATGCGTCCTTAAAAATTAAAAAATGTGGTTGGAAATTATCCACCATTCTCATGATCGGTCTTGGAGGAAAAGAAATGAGCGAGGAGCATTGTATGGCTTCGGCCGAAATTGTAAATAAAACCTCCCCCAATTTTTTGTCCTACCTGGTTACAACACCAGTTCCAGGCACTCCTTACCACACCATGCTCAGTCGCGGAAAACCGCTCAGCATGCTTTCTGAAAGAGAGGAGCTTCAGGAAATGCGGACAATCTTAAAGCATATTTCAGATCGACAACTCAATGCCATTATTTTCCGAGCAAATCATGTGTCCAATCGTGTCCCATTCGCCGGCACTCTGCCTAAAGATCGCGATCGTTTAGTCGCCGAAATTGATGAAATTTTACCCTTGGCATCGACCCTGCCCAAAAGGCCTTCAAACTCCATTCCATGTCTCTAAGGCGTAGTGCTATATTTCCTCAAAAACTAATTTTGCTTCAATCTTGGGCCATGCCCGAAAGGAACATGCTGGGATCACCTTGGAGGTGATACCAGATGCGGTTTTCAGTTGTGGCCTTGAGATCACTGTGAGTTTCCATCAAATGCAGTTGCCCCGCCCACATGGCCTCACTAATCGTGGTACTACCCTGTTTCCCCGATTGAAAACTTTTGGCCACAAAGCGAGAAATGCCCTGACTCATGATGGCCGGAGGGTCCCAGGAGATATCAACCGTACCACCATAGTAAGCACGGGCACCACTTGCCATTTCACCTTGCTTGGCATTCATAAAACTTTCACCCAGGCGCGCCTCACCTCGAAAACGGCCATTTTGGCAGGCGACATCGACGATGACTGGCAATACCTTTGCTCCAGGAAGATTCAAAATATCCGCAACTTCGTAGGGGCGACTTCCGATGGAAGGCCATGAATATCCACTGCCATGACCGATATAAGAAAGCCAATAGGCCCCCAATGCTAGTCGTGTATTAATATTCTCAGGGGTCGACATGGGAGTGTCTTGGTGAAAGCGAATGGCCGCAACCGACAGGGCCTGCTCAAGCGGGGCCATCATACCTTCGAGATATTGTTTATCGCTGGGATTTTGCCCTTCATTGCTGGCAATCCCAATCAGCCCAAGAGATTTTCTGTATTCGGAAGATGACAATTGTTCAAAATCCATGCTTTTTTGCAAAATACGAACAATCTCCTCACTCTTGTCGCTGGCAATCCTCGCGTAAAAGACATCCGCAATGGTGTCGCCCTCTCCACCAAAAGTAAAATAGGGAAGATCGCTCGGCGTTTGAGCTTCAAATTCAGTAGCGAGATAATAAGTCGGAATAATATTTTCATGCCCCACAATCAACACATGGGTAAAATTTTGCACAGCTTTAAAAAATTCCGTCAGCCCCTCCCGAGTACCACCAACACTTTCGAAACTCTTTACCGTCACAGGCATGCCGCGTTTGCTTTTATATTCCACAAAAGTTTGAACACTTGCCATGTGCCGCTCGGGAGTCACGATCAGCATCCTTTGCTCTCCTAAGCCATTCATCAGTGACGCCTGATCTACCACCTGAGCTGAAGAGAGCAAGGAGATTGCAGGCCCCCGGCGGGAAACTTGCAATTTGAGTTCAGGATAGAGATGGACCTTAAAGTTCTGCCCTTCTCCCTCTTGCTCTTGCAGACGAACAGGAAAGACCAATAAACGTGTCAGAGGGATACCACGCAGATCACCCAAATATTCCAGTTTATAAAATGCACCAGGATCCGATTGTGAAAATATTTCACTGACAAATTGATTTTGAAGAACTTCATTACAGCGACATGGCCTTGGAAGATAAGGTTCGAGGGACATCTCGCCCATATCCTGAAGTTCACCAGCGTCGATGACAACTTTCAATTCACTGGGATGCGCTTGAATGAAGAATGCCTTAAATGGCAGCATGGCCTTGGAAACGTCACTCGTCTGTTCGAGTTCCTCAAAGTGGAGATCATTACGAAAAGCCGAGAGGTGAAAGCTCACACTCGCCGCCGCTTTTTCTTGCTTCACAAGAAAGGAGGCAGCTTGTGCATTCCACCCAAGTAATAATAAAACTAATAAAATAAAAGATTTCATGAGTTCTTCCCTCCGCATCCTGCTCCGGGACAGTCCTTAGGGACTGACGTCGCTCGCCGCATCCTGCGGCTCCGTCCCTCCGCTACTCAACTGAGTGCGTTCTGAGACAGTCCCTACCCTCTAAGACAGTTCTGATTAAATTGATATAAATGCGTTTCGAGTTTGCGAGTGCA
>CAYHRT010000123.1:0-11707 GCA_964359085.1 uncultured Bdellovibrio sp.
GAAACAGACAAAGGGTACAGAACAAGATCTAGAAAAAGTAGAGGAAGAGTTAGGGGATTTCCTTTTTACCATTGTGCAACTTGCACGACATCTAAAGCTTGACCCGGAATTAGCGCTTATCAAGGCCAATAATAAATTTACTCAGCGCTTTCGCAAAATCGAGAAATATCTCGAAGAAGAGCAGAGAAATATTCATACTCTTTCAACAAAAGAATTGGATCGGTATTGGAATCGCGCTAAAGGTGAAGTACGAAAATGTTAATGCTGAAACCAGAATATATAAAACTCCTTCCAGAGACTCGTATCCATGGATGCACCATACCTGTCATTGGTCTCACGGGTGGCATTGCTTCGGGCAAGTCGACGGCCAGTCGGTACCTAGAGGAAATGGGTTGTTACGTTATCTGCGCCGATAAATTAGTAAAAGAAATTTACCGTGAAGAAACGACTATTTCACAAATTTCAGAGTTAGCTCCTACGGTTTTCGTCAATGGAAAAATTGATTTCTCGCTTTTGCGTTCCCTCGTTTTCCAAAATCTACTAATCAAACAAAAAGTAGAAGCCATCATTTATGCTAAACTCCCCCATTACTTTCAAACTAAGGTCAACACTTTGCCCAAGACCTTCGTCATCTATGATGTTCCACTTCTCTTTGAGAAACATCTTGCGCCTCTTTGTGATTTAACTATTTGCGTCTACTGTTCTCTTCAAGTACAAAAAGAACGTCTTATCAAACGGGATGCTATTAAAGCCGAACTGGCAGACAAAATGTTACAGGCCCAAATGCCGCTTGAGCTTAAAAAAGACATGGCCGATTTTGTGATTACAACATTTGCTAGTCACGCAGAACTAAAAGGCCAACTGCGAACGCTCTTGGATAAAATTACGTTTGTTGTTGACCATCAATAGCTACTATCGTTTCAGAGGTTGAGTTACTGGTCGAAGGAACTTCTTCAAGCTTTTCGACTATCAGTTTTTGCATCTGCTCCCCGACTTTTTCAGCATCTCTAAAAGATTTCACAATCTGCTTCAAGGTTTCAACAAGACTATTTTCATTACTTTCAATATTGGCAACCATCCTTGATATTTCATAGTCCCCGGGGATAGATTCAGCTTTGTCAGGCATTTTTGGTAGTAATCCCAGCACTCTCATGGACTCATCAAAGATCATTTCTAATTTGGCCAGCCCCACTTCCAGTTGGGTAAAACAAGTGCCAAATTCGCCAAAACTTATGTCGATACTCTTAACTAATTTCTTCAGTTGCGAGAACTCATCCTCAAGTGCCCGATCATTATCCTGTGTTTTAGTTTTAAGAAAACAATGATCGAGTGCCTGAATGATGTCAGTTTTGTTTGCATCGATAAGCTTTTTCGCTTTTTTAACTTGATCCTTTAAAGGCCCAAGGGACTTAATCGCTGCAACATTATGTTCAAGACTACTCTTATATTTATCTAATGCTATCGATGTTACCCTACAATCATTGACCAAGATTTTAAGATTGCCTAACAACCAGTGTGTTTGCTTTTCCAATTCAGCACGTGAAAGAGCAAGGTTAATAAAATTCTTCTTGGCATCTTTAAAACTATCTATGGCGCCTTTTTGAATGTTCATACTTTGAGTAACTGCTTTAGAAATATCGGTCTTTATCTTCATTTGATCACATAATTCATTTTCTAATTTTTCTATTTCACACAATAGCCCATTCCTTTGATCCGTGATGTAATGGCCGATGGTTTGAAATTTTTCATAGAGACCTGCGATTCCGCTCACTTCAAAATCATTGGCCAGGGCTTGAATTGCTGCTGCATTTTCTGAAGAATTTAGTAAAAAATCGAGCATCTTATTGATCGGAACAGTTAAACTTACAAGTTGTAGGTTTAGCGTCTCTTCCATGGCCTTCATGGGGTAGAAGAACACCATAACCTTGCGCTGTCCGGAATATTCAATAGGAGTGACATACATCTCATAGGAAGAGGCTTCCTCAGTATCCTTGGGACGCACTTTAATCTGATAGATTCCTGGAAAATTATTGGAAAGTGCTGACTTAATTGGATCTTCATGGCTTAAATTAGTATATTGTAGGAGGAAGTCCCAACTGAGAGTATTTTCAAAATCTTTTTGTCCGATTAAATTCCATTGCTCAAAGAAAATATGATTGGCCCACACGACACGAAGATTTGTGTCAAAGAGCAAGGAGGCAAAAGGCAAGCCATCTTGCGCGAGTGATCCAAATGCTAAACGACGCTGGGTGTAGTCTCTCAGCTTCAGAAAAGCTTGCCCGAATTTCTGCGAAAAACCTTTCATATCTGAATTATCAAAAACCTCTTGCGATAAAATTCCACGTTTAATTATCTCAAGAGTCGTCTGCTCGTGTTGCACCTGCTGCTTTCTATTTGTAAAACGATAAATAATAGCACCCGACACAAGAGCGAGGAGTAAAAAGATGGCAAGTAATCCCAGTGCTTCCAGAGCATTCTTATTTAAATTATTCAGCCCCTGTTTTTTCGTTGCCGCTGCGACAATATTTTCTTTCGCCCAAATGTCAACTTGAACGTCAAATTTATCTAATGTGGCTTTGAGAGTTTCGGTATTTCTATGCAAAGTCGAAAGCTCTTCCAAATCAGGATTCATTTGATCAAGCAGTGTTTCAACTAATTTCTTATCTGCACTAGAAAGAATTGAGCCAGTAACAATTTCCTTCGCACGCATAAAATCTGATTCCAGTGAAGTCGCGAAAGGTCCAAGTCGGCCTGTGGTTGTTAGCGAATTGGCCCTCTCCAGAAACTGCTGGACTCGTTGCCCCGATCTCTCTGAGATAGCTATTAATGTTGGCCATCTCTTTGATCTCGCCAGACTTTCCAAGGACGCAAGCTTTTCTATTAATATGTTTAATGGCCCCTGCGCCTGTGGTCTAGACATAATTTCCACAAATGCCTGTTCTGCTGCTCGCATATAGGGTTCAATCGCGGCAACGCTCACCACATTTGGCATTTGCTGAGCAGCTTGCTCTATCTCCTTTTTTGCGCGTTCAAAATAATCATTGGATTCGCGCATATCTCCATGCAAAAAAGATAATTTAGCTTTTTGGTAATGACGATTATCTAAGATTGATGCAACAGACGGCCCAACATTATAAACGCTGGCCAAAAATTCTGGGTCAAATCCGCCTTTAAATTGTAGGTAGTAAGCGGCCCATCCAGCGGCAAGAATATTGATCAGAATTACACATGAATAAAAGTAGAAATTGACACTATTTTTTTTCATTTGGCCTCCTGCCAAAAATTAAGCCACTTCCTGCGATTTGGCTGGGCCTATGTTACTAGCACGCCCCATGGATTAATTATGAACGATTCTCATAGTGATGAAAAAGGAATTTCTTGTATTTTCTTTAAACAAATAAGTGCAGACTACTCTTGTCCGGCAAGATCATCGGCTGAATCGACGACAGGTCGAAGCTTAGATCGCAGGCGCAGCACCGCCTGAGTATGAAGTTGCGATACCCTCGATTCTGTCACATCTAATACTTGTCCAATTTCCTTAAGATTCAAATCCTCATAATAATAAAGTGAAAGCACAAGTTTTTGCTTATCAGGCAAAGTTTTGATTCCATCTTTTATTTTTTCCTTGAGATCCTTGTAATTGACCGCCTGAAAAGGGTTGTTATTTCGTGAACTCTCCATGAGTCCGGCCATGAGTTTTTTATCACCTCGGCTAAAACTTGCCGTATCATCGATGTTTAGGAGTGAAATGGACTTGGCCTTATTGAGAAGGTCATGAAATTCATCTTGAGACATATGAAGCTCATCACACATTTCTTCATCGGTCACAGGACGACCAAATTGCGATTCGAGTTTTGCGTAGGTTTTTTCGACTAATTTTGCCTTTTCACGAATAGAGCGGGGAACCCAGTCTTGCGCCCGTAATTCATCTAGAATTGCACCACGAATACGAAATTCGGCATAGGTTTTAAATTTGTTATCGCGGGAGGGATCAAATTTCTCGATTGCATCCATCAAACCAATAACACCGCAAGACACTAAATCATCGAGTTCGATATTCGATGGCAAGCGAGAGGCAATCTTTTGCGCTACATACTTTACCAGAGGGGCATACTCTATAATAATCTCATCCTTAACTGTCTGACTTACTGTAGATCGGTAGTCCTTAAGACTTTTTAACTTTTTTGCCAGGGATGACATCAGGTTCTCCTTAGCTTAAACGGTGTTGGACGTTACTAGCACTTTGAATATCAGGGCGCAGTGCCGTATTTACGTCACGAGATACGTCAACCCCTTCCTCGGTTAATTTTGAAACGATATTTAAAAATTTGCTCTGGTCATTTTTTTCCTCGGAAAAAAATTGCCGGTCGAAACTTTCTGGATCTACGCCATAATCGCGGATGTGCCCTACGAACTCAAGTCTCCCCGATAAAAAACGTTCCACTGTTTCACCCAGTGATTTAACAATTTTGCGATATTGAACCTCATCTTTGGTTTTATTAATGAGTACACAATTGTTATCGATACCATGAATATTCTTGAGCAATTTAATCACGGAATATGAATCTGTCAGTGAAGAAATATCTGGGTTCACCACCATGAGTCGCTTATCCGCATAAGCACACAAGGAGAGAACCTCTCGGCTGGCCCCCGCTGGGCAGTCAATGATTATGCAGTCGTATCGTTTTTCACATTGCACCAGTAAATCAATAATTTTGTATTCGATATCCTCATTGCTAAAAACAATCTTTTCATGTCCATGATGCCCTGGCAGAAGATCAAAATGAGGGGTTGATAGAATCAGAGAATTCAAACCGATCTGTCCCGAGAGGTAATCATACAGCCCCCAACTCGGCCTAAGCCCAAGCTTCAATGCCGTATTACTCAGATTATAATCAAAGTCGATACAAACCACTTTCTTGCCAGATTCACCGATTGATCTAGCAAGCTTAAGGGCGATGGAAGTCTTACCCACTCCGCCTTTGCCACTAGCAATGGCAATGCTCTTGGCCGATGCCGTACAGGGTGTACATAATTTCGGCGCTGCGGGAGCCTTCGCCGACCTAGACCTATGGGAATTCAGCCAATCAGAGGCATTATTCGTCGACATCCTGTCACCTACGAGCATCAAACCTAGTTAATCTTGCACATCGCCGATGAACGCTCCTGCTCACATCGGCATTCCGTCCATCCTTGCACATCCTGTGCTTCTAAATCGCAAAAACTCAATACCTCAATACTTAAAGATGAAACAATCCCGCTAAAACTCGTTCCGCTGTCGCCGCCTCTAAATCATCAGGAACGACATCACCAGTACCAAAAAATTTTAATGGAATTTTATTAAAAGCATAGAGCAGGTTAAAAATTGCTCCATAGTTTAAACACAAATCAAGGTGGCCAAGGACAATGCCATCTATCAACTTTTGATAACTATTCAATATTTTTCTGTTATAGACTTCTGAATGGATCGCTGACAAGGAAACTAAGGTCTCAACGTCACTGAAGGATCGCTTAACTCCATCAATCAATTGCTTGACCTCAAAGGACTGCCCGCCAACAACTTTAAAATCAACAAAAATATCTTTCCCAAGTTCAGAGTTCTTTCTACAAGCAGACAATATCTCACTAATGGACTTAGCTACTATTGTTTCAATACCAAAAATTTTGCAAGCAAGATTCCGATTCTCGTGTTCCTCATGCCCCTCTATAATCTCTCCCGCATCAGTTTTACGGACAGGACAGTAACTCACAACGACAGAATTCTGGCGAATGGAAGTTAATTTCCTAATCAGCGTAGTTTGCCCACAAGATGTTTCCGAAATAAAGATAGTCAAATGAGATCCCGATATATTTTCTTTCGCGAAATGTGCCGAGTCCGTCTTAATTATCGTCATCATTTCCTTGAGAGCTGTTTCAAAGATTAATTCAGTATTGTCCAAAGATGTCTCTGGTAATTCGTACTGCAACTTAACTAGAAGTTTTTGGATATAAGAATTATCTATATCAAGGGAACGCAGGGTATTTCGCAATTGATATAATCCACGGGCCTGAGATTTTTCTTTCGTTTCTAGATTCTTACTTAAATCAAAAATCTTTCTTTCGAGATCTGCAATTTTATCAAGCGCTGACAAATATAAGTCGCGTGATTGAGTTTGGCCCTCAACAGTTTGCTGCACCTGAGCCTTTTTTTCGGCAGTTGCTGACGCTCCTTTCGGACGCATCAACGGAGCCTGGGCGCGAGGTGGAGCGGGAAGCTCCGGGTCGGCCTTGGCACTTAAAAAATCATCCAAACCACGGCCAGCGACGATACTGCTCTCACTCTCTTGTACCATTTGCACTTGCCTGTTCAATGCCATATTTCCGTACTCGCCTCCATTTTTATTGGGCCGATTTGCAGAATACTGTCCAATCATTTTACCGATATGTTCTGAATCAGCTTGATAAAATTTTTCTTTTGCTTCAGGCGTGATGGCCTGATCTACTTTGGCCTTGCGCGTGTAATTGCGCTCAGAAATGGCTGCAGTGATTTCAATTTTTTTCTTTTTAAAGGCACCCCTTAATCCCTTATTCGTAACGGTTTTGAGAATGACAGCATCTGGACCAAGTTCCTTTTTAATTTCTTTAAGTGCATCCTCAAGAGTATCGGCCTCAAATTTTCTTACAAACATTTTATAACCTCACTGTCCCAAGTGAACGAATGTGGATTTCCGGACTCAATTCGTTATGACTAACCACAAATAAATTTGGTAAAAACTTTTCTGTCAATCTTTTAAAATGTTTTCGTACAACTGGCGAGCACAGCACAACCATTTTTTCACCTTGAGTCGTGGCCTCTTCAATCTTCTCATTCAAACTTGCCAAAACTTTCTGGGTAATTTTTGGATCGAGAGAAACCTGAGGACCATGATCAGTTTGAATGATATTCGTTGCGACAGCTTCTTCAATGCTTCTGTCGAGTGTAAAGAGCGGAATATCGCCTTGGTCGCTCTTTATACCCTCAGTGATAGTCCGATAGAGGGCCTGGCGCACTAATTCTCCCAACCCATCAGCATCTTTTAAAGTGGGACCATTTTCCGCTAAAGATTCCAGTATGCTTCTTAGGTCACGAATAGAAACTCCTTCTCTAAGTAGGCCCTGCAATACCCTTAATACCGTTCCGAGAGGCAAAATATCTGGGATCAAGTCAGATACTATTTTAGGATAGGTTTCCTTAAAATTGTCGAGAATTCTTACTAATTCCTGTCGGCCAAATAATTCATGGAGATTAGTCTTGAGTACCTCGGTTAGATGTGTCGCCGCAATAGTGGATAAATCAACTACAGTGTACCCATTGTATTGGGCCTCCTCTTTTTGATCTTCCGTAATCCAAATAGCTGGTAATCCAAACACTGGCTCTTTTGTTTCAATCCCTGGCAATTTTTCTGTTACTGTTCCTGGGTCCATCGCCAAGAAATGGTCTGTCATCAATTCTCCCTTGGCCACGGCCACTCCCTTGATTTTCAGTAGGTAGCCGCCAGGACGTAACTCCAAATTGTCTTTAATTCTCACTGAAGGAATAATGATTCCCCAATCAAGCGCGAACTGCTTGCGTATATGGGTGATTCTTTCTAATAGATCTCCCTTTTGAGCAGAATCCACCAAATCAACTAGCCCATACCCCACCTCTAACTCGATCAATTCAAGATTTAAAAGTGACTCAAGATTATCGGGTGTGGTTTTCTTTTCTTCTACCTCTTTAGTCTTGGCCGATGCCGCTTCTCTTTTAACTGTCTTTTCTATTTTATAGGCACAAAAACCAAGTCCGGCACCAACAATGATAAAGGGAATTTTTGGCAGGCCAGGGATTAAGGCAAAGATGAAGAGAACTCCTGCCGCCATATAGATTGCCCGTGGCTGAAACTTTATTTGCTTTGCCATCTGATCACCCAGAGCACCGCTGTTGGCATTTCGGGTGGTTAAAATACCAGCGGCAGTTGAAATAATTAGGCCAGGAATTTGAGAAACTAAACCATCACCAACGGTCAGCAAAGTGAAGGTACGCCCTGCTTCAATAAATTCCATATCGTGCTGGGCCACACCGATAATAATTCCGGCCACAATGTTTAGCGCCGTAATCAACAGACCGGCAATGGCATCACCACGAACAAATTTTGAAGCACCATCCATGGAGCCATAAAAATCTGCTTCTTCTGCAATTTCCTTTCGACGTATTTTTGCTTCACTCTCATTGATAAGCCCCGCATTTAAATCGGCATCAATGGCCATCTGCTTGCCTGGCATGGCATCCAAAGTAAAACGGGCCGCAACTTCAGCTACCCGACCGGCACCTTTTGTAATAACGATAAAGTTAATGATGACCAAGATAAAAAAGATCACAATACCAACAAAATAATTCCCTTCCACAACAAATTCGCCAAAGGCACGGATGATTTCACCTGCGGCATGAGTTCCGTCACTTCCTCCTCTCAGCAGAATAACCCGTGTAGATGCGACGTTAATCGATAAACGAAACAAAGTAATCATCAAGAGAATGGAAGGAAAAGTTGAGAAATCCAAAGGCCTTTTGCTATAGACGGACATCAACAAAATAATGATTGACGACGACAGAGTAAAAGCAATCAGTATATCAAGTAATAGGGCAGGCATTGGCACGACCATAACACCCAAGACAAGCAACAAGCCGATAGCAATCGCTAATTCTGAGTTTTTTGATAGATCACGAAAATGATTTAACACAGTATCCATTTTCTAATTATCCTACGGCCTTCATCTTGCGTTTCAATTTATAAACAAAGGCCAAAATCTCCGCGACCGCCTTATAAAGTGAACGCGGAATTACTTCCCCTATTTTAACTGTTTTATATAAAGTCCTCGCCAGAGCAATATTTTCTACTATCGGAATTCCATGGCTTGCGGCAATTTCTCTAATTTTAAATGCTAAATGATCCGGCCCTTTAGCAAGAACAATAGGAGAAATCATGGTTTCTGGATTATATTGCAGTGCAATACTAATATGCGTGGGGTTGGTCACAATAACATCGGCCTTAGGGACATCGGACATCATCCGTTTTTGGGCCATCTGTCGTTGAATAGTCTTAATTCTTTGCTTGATCTCAGGTGAACCTTCCTGTTCCTTATGTTCACGTTTGGCCTCTTCCTTGGTTAACATAAGTTTTTTTCTATAACTCATTTTTTGGTATATAAGATCGAGGGCCCCAAGGGCCAAGAGGCCAAAGATAATTGCAAAGGCCACCTTTAAAATCAATTCTTTCGCCATCAGAAACGATTCCAGCAGGTCGACGTGCAAATGACCAGTAACCTTATAGAACTCATCTTTAAGTAAAACATACGAAATACTAAAAATAATAATAAATTTAAAAATTGCCTTGAGGGCCTCAATTAATGAGCGCACGCTAAATAATTTTTTGAAACCTTCAAGAGGATTGATACGCTCCAACTTCAAAGTCAGTACTTCTGGTGCAAATAACACTCCCACCTGAAGAATATTGGAAAGGATTGTTAAGGAAAATGCTGTAAGACAGACAGGTGCCGCACATTTCAGCAGCAATAGGGCAGATCTAGCAGCAAGAACCTTCCTTCCAGCTTCGGCCATTGCCACTTCGACGTTTAAGGAAAAAAGCCATTCGAAAAAGTATGTAAATTCTTCATAGATGTACACAAGACTTAAGGAGACGGCGAGCACCGTACCACCAAGAACTAAAGCAGAAGTCAATTCACGCGAAGAGGCTACTTCACCACGCTGGCGAAACTCATCTAATCGGTGGGCCGAAGGCTCTTCGGTTTTATCGGCATTGCTATCTAGATCATCTGCCATCTTATCTTCCTAGGCTAACTCACCAACTGAAACCATGTGCCAAGAAAATCGGTATATAACTTAAAACCCACATTGAAAAACTCGTGTGATGTATTGATGATGACCAATAATCCCAAAACAATATTGATGATAAAACTGACAATTAAAATATTCATTTGCGGTACGGACCTTGAAATAATACCCATGACAACAACGGTGACTAAATTGGTAATAAGGATTGGTGTGGCCAAAAATAATGAAGCCGCAAAAAGAGATTTAAAAATGTGAATTAGAATTTCTGGATTTTTTGGCGCAGAAAAAAACGTGCTTATATGTATATTGAAAAACGAAGTATAAATTCCTTTAAAAATTGGGAGCAGTGCCCCCGAAGTGATAATCATTATGAGAATAGTCCATGAAATCATTTTTTCCAAAGGACCAGTTTGCCCCCCCATATTGGGATCAAAATATCGAATAGCACCAAAGCCAATCTGCTGCGCCATCAAAGTGCCCGCCGAATGAAAAATGGTTAAAAAAGAATTTACCAAAAAGCCAAGGGCCAATCCGACAAGCGCCTCCCCTATCGTGAGAAAAACGATATTATTAACACCAAAATACTGAACATCAGCCAAAACGGTGTTTTGAACATTGGCAAAGAAGCAATATGAAACGATGAGAGAAAATAAAACCTTCAAAACAACGGGAACAGAGGTATCATCGAAAAGCGGTATCTGTAACAACACCGTGCTCCACCTAATGAAGCATAACCAAAAGGCAATAAGCAGCTCTAGATCAACAATTTGAAAATTAATCATGATCTGTTATCACCTACCCTGGATAAAGTTCGGGATATTCGTTATAAGATCATGAGTATAAGAAGTTAGAGTATCACTCATCCATGGGCCAAAAATCACGATGGCCCCTCCAACAATTAAGATTTTTGGTATAAAGGCCAAAGCCTGTTCATTGATCTGCGTGACCGCTTGAAAAAGGGATACGAGTACACCAGTGAGAAGTGCCCCGAGCAACATAGGTGCCGCCACCAATAAACCGATTTTCATTCCTTGATTCGTAATCTCTATAACATTATCAAAATCCATTAAACATCCCAGAGGTTATAAGACGGTGTCAGATGTTAAAGGAGCGTAGAATTGCACCCGTTACCAACTGCCAACCATCGACTAAAACAAACAAGAGCAATTTAAATGGAAAAGAAACGATGACAGGAGGTAACATCATCATACCCATGGCCATTAAAACCGAAGCCACAACCATGTCTAGAATCAAAAAAGGGATGTACAGGAGAAAACCCATTTGGAATGAAGTCTTGAGTTCAGAAATAATGAAGGCCGGGACAAGAAAATGGATAGGGACTTCATCCACCGTCTTAGGTGCCGCAGTTCCTGTAATGTCATAAAATAGGGCAATATCGCTCTTGCGCACCTGCTTACCCATAAACTGTCTTAGAGAGAATTCAATTTCCTTAATCGCCACAGTGCTGGTAATTTTTTTGTCCAAATATGGAGAGAGGGCACGATCATAAATATACGTACCAGTATCTCGCATCACAAACACTGACAGAAAAATTGCCAGCCCCACAAGTAGTTGGTTGGGAGGCATATTTTGTGTACCCAGGGCCTGCCGTGTAAAGGCGAGAACAACGATTATTCTGGTAAAGCATGTACAAAGAATTAAAATGGCCGGTGCCAACGTTAAAACTGTAAAGAGCGCCATTAACTGCATAGTATCTACCAAATCAGCCCCATTTCCCATACTAATGCTCACGCCAGGTAAGCTGGTCTGGCTTTGTGGCCAAGCGCTACCGCTCATTAGAATGAGAACCAAGCTGGCAAAATATTTCATTGAAAGGCCCTTAATGATTTAACTTTGCTC
>CAYHRT010000124.1:0-11669 GCA_964359085.1 uncultured Bdellovibrio sp.
GTCCATTGTTCTTGACTGCTTTTTTGACCAGGTACCCCTTCCCAATCTGCAACTTTTCATTGGGAGTGTAACCTGGCACCTTGATGATCTCCATTCGATCTCGCAGAGGAGCGGGCACATTGCTCAAATCGTTGGCGGTCATAATGAACATAACCTTGGAGAGGTCATACTCAAGTTCAATGTAATGATCGCTGAAACATCTATTTTGTTCTGGGTCCAAGACCTCCAGCATGGCGCTGGCAGGGTCACCACGAAAATCGCTGGACATTTTATCAATCTCATCAAAAAGAATAACCGGGTTACTGGTGCCGGCCTTCTTTAAGGCCGAAATAATTTTGCCCGGCATGGCACCGACATAAGTACGACGATGGCCTCGAATTTCGGACTCATCGCGCACACCACCCAGCGAGATGCGCACAAATTTGCGGCCTAAACTCTCGGCCAAGGAATGGGCGACCGAAGTCTTTCCGACACCGGGAGGTCCGGCGAGACAGAGGATTGTTCCCTTGCCTTCTTCCTTGACCAGAGTACGCACGGCCAGATATTCCAACATGCGCTCTTTGACATCTTTCAGACCGTAGTGCTGCTCTTCTAAAATGGTCTTGGCGTGATTAAGTGAGTTGTCATCCACGGTATATTCAAACCATGGCAGGGCCAGCATCCAATCTACATAGTTTCGCACCACTGTGGCTTCGGCCGACATGGGTGACATGCTTTTTAATTTGCGAATTTCTTTGCGGGTTCGATCGCGCGCCTCTTCCGGCATCTTTTTGGCCTCAAGACGATCTTCTAACTCTTGCAGCTCAGTTTTGCCATCATCCTTCTGGCCCAGTTCACGCTGGATGGCATTCATCTGTTCGTTTAAATAATATTCTTTCTGCGATCGCTCCATTTGGGTTTTCACGCGAGTACGGATCCGTCGCTCAACATTGATGATTTCGATTTCCCCTTGCATCTTCTCTAGCAGAAGCTGCAAGCGTTTATCAATTTCGATGGCCTCAAGAATTTCCTGCTTCTCATGAATCTTCATGGAGAGGTGGGCCACGATAATATCGGCCAAGCGCGAAGGATCGGTAATGGAGGAAATACTCATCAAGAGTTCGGGAGGAATACGCTTATTCAACTTCACGTATTGTTCAAAGATATTTTTAATGGAACGGATTACCGCCTCAAGTTGAACGGCATCACCTTCTTTGCCCTGACACTTATCCACTTCCACCCAATACCCCGATGGTGCAGCGGTGAAGTTTTTAATGCGCGCGCGATATTTACCTTCAATCAACACCTTTACCGTATTATCGGGCAGGCGGAGCATCTGAATGATATTGACGACTGTCCCAATATCATAGATGTCGTCACGATCAGGATTTAAAACACTGGCATCCTTTTGAGTGACTAAAAAAAGCTCATTATCATTTTTGGCCGCCTCTTCAAGTGCAGCGATAGATTTCTCGCGACCGACAAACAGGGGTACTACCATGTGAGGGAAAATAATTACATCTCGTAACGGTAGTAAAGGAAATTTCTTGGCCTTATCCGACTTCGCCTCCGACATAGTACCTCCTGCACTAAGAACGGTTAACCCCAACTCTACTGACCCATCCGTAGGCCTTCTGCTGTATTGAGGTTAATTAGATTTTCACTCAATTTAAAATTTGGGTCAAAAAAAATGTCTGGGAAAAAAACATCCTAAACAAGCAAAAGGACTAACAAAATACAAGGTCTTGGTGTCCTTACCAATACTTAACCTGCTGTTTTTAAACATGTATACACGGCTACACCAGGAGCACGCACATGCCTATCTTTGTCAATAAACACCGATGAAGAAGTTAGTTTTTTTTAGTTTTATGACGCGCTTTCAATGGCCTTTTTTGCCCGTGAATCGAGGGCCTGACTTTGTACCAATTTTCTCTCTCCCTCAATGATCACCGGAGTGGCCTTTCCAAGGATCGTATCGAGGGTCACGAGTACGCGCGCCACCCGATCATTACTGGGAATATCGTACATGATATCCAACATCGATTGCTCTAAGATGGCCCGAAGTCCACGCGCACCAGTCTTCCTGCTTACGGCAATCTTGGCCACTTCATCGAGAGCTGACGGTTCAAACTCAAGTTCAATTCCATCCATTTCAAAAAGTTTGCAGTACTGCTTGGTAATGGCATTCTTTGGCTCTACCAAAATTCGCTTGAGCGCCGCCAAATCAAGCTCATCCAACATAGCAGTGACGGGCAAACGTCCAATGAATTCCGGAATCAGACCAAATTTGATGAGATCTTCTGCCTCAATGGCCCCCATTTTTTCAAATTGATTTTTTTCCTTTGCGGAACTCTCGGCGGTGAGCCCCATCGGGCGCTTGGTAAGTCGCTTCTCAATAACCTTATCTAAACCGACAAAGGCACCTGCGCAGATAAACAAAATATTGCCGGTTCTGACTTGGATAAATTCTTGTTGCGGATGCTTACGTCCTCCCTTGGGAGGCACATTGGCAGTCGTGCCTTCAATCAGTTTGAGCAGCGCCTGTTGCACGCCTTCGCCGGAGACATCACGAGTGATGGATGGATTTTCACCTTTGCGAGCAATTTTATCGATCTCATCAATGTAGACAATTCCCCGTTCGGCCCTCTCGACGTCAAAGTCACAATTTTGCAAGAGAGTGAGGATCACGTTTTCCACGTCCTCCCCCACATAACCCGCTTCGGTTAAGGTTGTGGCATCGGCCACTGCAAAAGGGACATTCAAAAATTTGGCCAGAGACTGAGCAATCAATGTCTTACCAGAACCAGTAGGGCCGGCCAACAAAATATTGGATTTTTGCAATTCCACTTCGTCTTCTTTTCTGGGTTTATGGGCAATACGCTTATAGTGATTATGAACGGCAACAGAAATAATTTTTTTGGCCCGTTCCTGTCCAATCACATAACTATCCAAGTGGCTTTTGATTTCACTCGGTCTCGGGACGCGATCAAGCGCCGCTTTAGTGCTGGTCTTAACCGAATCTTCGTAGATGATATCGTTACACAACTCAATACATTCATCGCAGATATAACAACCGGGACCTGCTATCAATTTCTTAACTTCCTTCTGACTTTTGCCACAGAAGTTGCAATTCAGAGTGGAAAAACTGCCTTTATCTCGAGTCATGAGGTTCCCCTGGTCATTAATAAAATATTTAATTCATCTTTTATTATATCTCTATCTACTATTTTACTTATTATTTTTCTTCTTCTTGCCTTCAATGACGTGATCAATCAGGCCCAACTCAATTGCCTCCACGGCCGTAAGATAGTTATCGCGATCCGTGGCAGCTTCGATTTTTTCTTTCGTGATCCCTTTTCCTGAATGCTTAATGTAAATCTGATTGAGCTGATCCTTCAAGTTTTGAATTTCCTTTGCCTGAATTTGAATGTCGGAACACTGCCCTCGTGCTCCCCCGAGAGGTTGATGAATCATAATGCGACTGTGAGGGAGTGCATGACGTTGTCCGACATGGCCGGCAGTCAATAATAAACTTCCCATGGAGGCCGCCAGCCCCACACAGTAAGTGTGCACGGGGCAAGAGATGTGTTGCATAATATCGTAAATGCCCAGTCCGGCATAAACAGAACCACCTGGACTATTTATATAAAAATGAATTGGTGCTTCCGCGTCCGATTGCTCTAAGAACAGCATCTGGGCAACAATCAGATTGGCCACCGTATCATTCACCTCGGTGCCAAGGAACACGATTCTATCTAGTAAAAGTCTAGAATAAATATCGTACTGGCGTTCTCCTCTGGCCGTTTGTTCAATTACTATGGGGTTAGGGATGTACGCTCTTGTATCTTCTCTATATTCTTTTCTTTGATATTCTTTTGGGTCAGACATGCGCCCTCCACGCTAATGAATTTATGCAGTTATCAACCATCTCATCGGAATCTTTATAACCGATCTTAAGTCTTAATCGTAGCCTAAATCCTACCAACACATGAAAGCGATTGCAGGCCTTTTCACTAAAGCAGCTCAATATCCTTGTGTTTTTACGACCGAGAGAAATGCTTGGTGACTATTTGTCGAGTTGATCTTTATTTTGTCTTCTCCTAAAGTGAAGAATAGAATGTGTAGAAAACTGACCTGGTTAGTCATCTAACAAAATTCATTTATTTTAAGGAGCTTTATTTATGACAACTGAACAGAACCAAACTCCCACTCGTTTAGTAGGCAAGAAGGCCCCTGAATGGCAAACAGATGCTCTGGTGGGCACTGAATTTAAAACTCTCTCCTCCCAAGATTTCAAAGGAAAGTGGAAAGTACTATTCTTCTACCCTCTGGACTTTACCTTCGTTTGTCCCACAGAAATTGTGGCCTTCGACGAAGCCTTTGCAAAATTTCAAGAATTAAATTGTGATGTCTTGGGCTGTTCGGTTGATTCCAAATTTTCTCATTTGGCCTGGACTAAAATTCCGCTCGTTCAAGGTGGCATCGGGGAACTCAAAATCCCACTCCTTGCAGACGTCACAAAAAAGATTGCGACAGATTTTGGTGTTCTCTTGGAAGATGGTATGGCCTTGCGAGGACTGTTTATCATTGATGAAAATGATATTGTCCAACATTCCACCATCAACAATTTGAGTGTTGGGCGCAACGTAGACGAAATTCTAAGATTGGTAGAGGCCTTCCAATACGCTCAAAAATATCGAGAGGTATGCCCGGCAGGTTGGTCGAGAGGCAAAGAGGCCATGAAACCAGATCCAAAGGGTTCTCAAAGCTGGTTTGCTAAGCACACCAAATAATACCAAAGGCAGAAATTAATCATGGGTAGGAAGACAAGGCGAGTCGCCGAGGCGTGCGTTTAGCACGTCGCAGGCGGCGAGACCGCAGGCTGACGACCCCATGGTTAATTTATGCATTTGGGATAATTCTTAAGGGCGGGCCTTAAACTCTACTGTTACATCCGTGATCTCCTCCGAAGGGATCATAATTCCCTCGATGGTTTCGAGAGAGATAAGGTCTAACATGACGTCGGGTCTATTCGCAGGCGAAGAGGTGGTTAATTCTCTTAGATGGTAGTTGTACACATTGTTCGTGCCAATAACACCGTGACTTCGAGTGCGAAATTCAACAATTGTTTTAATTTCAAAGCGAGCAAACTCATCAACCGGCATTCGCCTTCGAGCAAAGGCGAAGAGTCGGCCTTCATGCGCCTGCACAGAAGTCGTGCCACTATTAGTTTTAAGGCGACGTTGGTAACGCGTTTGGAATTCTTGCTGCCACTTGCGAAGACCGCCACCACCCTCGCCCACATCTCCCATCATGGACAAGGCCTCTAAATAAATTATTTTTTGAACAGTTCCGGCCACTGCTCTTAATTCCACCTGAGTCACTATGCGAGACTTCACTCCAGCCTCTCTCGTTTCAGCACAGACCGTCTGAGAGTAAATTCCCATCGCAAGAAAAAACAGATAGACCAGAACAGCATGTGTAAATTTCATTGTAGGTCCCCTTTGGCATTCCGATGCCCGAAACTCTCAAAACTCTGAAGAGTATCCATGGCCATAGTGACAAAGATTCTCTCCTCTCCTTTCGCGGAAGGATCGGCCAAAATATTAAAAATTTCTTGCTTGATTTCATCAATTCTGCACAAAAGTTGTTGGCGTGCAGCGGGCGTGATTCCTTCTACTGCGTAGAAAGCAGTGTTGATACCCCTTTCATTTAGGGCCTCAGCATCTAAATTGGCCGAAATACATTCTATAATGACCTTCTTGATGATCTCGCCATTTTTACAAACGGTAACCGGCCCTTCCTTATAGACATGTTTATCTACTTCAATAATCACATCATGCTTTAACATGAGATCAATGACTTTTAGGCCGTATAATCCGAATGCTCGCTCAATTTCACTTCTGAGTACAAGTCCGGTACGACTTAGTAAAAATATTTGACGAAAAACTGGATCAGAGGCCATCACCTGTCGCAAATCATCGGAAGTCGCCTTGCACTGGAAGGCCATAGTTTCTTTTTCGACAATCGAACGAATCAATTGATAATCGGCTTCTTCCCCTTCACCAATCTGAATCATTTTAAAATAGTATTGGTAAAAAGCACGCAAGGTATTGGCGTGTGGATCACTGCTTTCACCTTGAATACGCTTCAAGGTTTTTTCTGACAAACCAGTCTTTTCCGCCAATAAACGCAAGCCAATCTCACGATTGCGATAGGTACCAAGTAGGCGCTCAAGATCACGGCCAATCCGCCAGCGTAATAATTCTTTCTCAGTCAATGGTCGATCAAGATCTGTCTGCATGGACACAGCTATAGCATGGCCATTGAGACTGAGCATAAGAAGTCCAACGTCATGTAAAAATTTCACTTTTGAGAGCAAAAATCTCTTTTGTCCCTCCACTCCGGCATCAAAATGGACAAAAAATGACTTTGTCCAACTTTCTATAGGCCCCCCCTTGAGCTCTTTTCCCTCGTGGGGTTATTGATAGACCGTCAAGCATTGGAGATCGGGATATGGATATGGGACATACAATAGGAAAAGCAAGTAAGACCGCAACGAATGTTGTCGACTTAAGTGCCTACCGTTTGCAAAAACAAAACTCCAATCCTGCCAACGCTACAAAGATGGAGCAATCTCAGGCCAGTGTGCCAAATGAGATTCATTCTATCATTTTCGAACTGTCGCAAGTCGTGAAAGAGGGTGAAAGAAAGTTTCTGGCCACCTTATAAAGGTAGACCTGGCTTGTCTCCTTCCTCTTTAATGCTTGCGCATTGAGTTAATACTTTTTTCTCACTTATTTATTTCTATTTGTTTTTTGTAACTGACAGGATATTCCTCGTTGTGTGGTATTTGAAAACGAGGAAACTGGAATGGACAATATCGTTGATTTTCGATCATGGATTAAAGAGGCCAAGGAAAAAAATCTCACAGTAAAAGAAAATTCTCTGTGGAACCGCTTTTATAAGGCCCTTGATTTTCATGCCTTGATTACTGAAGCCAATGATCTTATCCGTGGCCTGCGAGAAAAAGAATTATCCCGTGATGATTGGGCCCGTGCCCGCGCTATGTTGCAAGAAATAGAGATGCGCCTTGCAAATGATGCTCGCCCGGAGGCCCAAGAAATTCGTACCATGGCCAGTGATTTAGAGAACAGATTACGCAAGTTGGCCTTCTTCTAGCCAAAACTCATCTTTGAATTTCGGTAATGCCCAGCTACACTAACCTGTCTATTTATAATTATAAAATGGAGGTTAGGGATGAAGCGTATCATCTTGACCATATTATTGATTAATTTCGAGGGCATCGCTGACGATGTGCCTGTTCGAAATTGCTTGAGTACTCGTGAATATATCACCAGTCTCAATTATCTAAGAGAGCAGAAATCTCTTGGCCTAGAAGAAAAGGATTCCCGTAATTTGGCCGATCTCATCTCAAAAGGATGCACGGGTGCGGCCCAACGTTTTATTAAAATAACCAATCTTCTTATCAAGGCCGAACTCCCCTCAAAACTGGCCATCTCCACAGCGGAAGAAATTTGCAATAAGAGCGATCAAGTGGCAGAAAATTTCGCACAAATTTTTGCTAAAGTTTACTTGGAAAAGTTTTTTGACCTGCCCGCCACCGAGGCCCTGCGCTTAGCACGAAATTTAGCGCTGCAACTTGAGCGAAAGGCCATTAAGGTTCTAGAAGACTTCACAATTCTCAGCGATTTTTGTCTCTCGCGCAAAGGATTAGACCTCCCTTTCACCCAATGTTTATCGCTGATTGAAAAAGTTCTTCCCCAAGGAAGGGAGCAAGAGGATTCGATCGCTCGGGCCTTTGTCAAATTATTTGAATTTTTAACCAGCGAAGAAAAGGGGCCTAAAATGGCCACCAACAAGGCCCTCGACGAAGCTAAAAAAACCATCGCGCATGGGCCTAATGGCGTCGAAAACTTTATGCTCGCTTATCTCTTTGCCACCAATCCGACGGGACTTGGACTCCCTTACATTCAAGCGATAGAATTCGCCCAAAAGATGGCCGGGCGTACAGTGGCTTCGGTTAAAAAGATGCCGTGAGCCCCACACCCGGAACGAAAAATGTTCGCTCTCGCACTGTAACAGGTAAAAGCAAAGTACTCGCGATAGGGCCGAAGATTTTTTTCTTATATTGTTGCTGTTCTTGCGCCACATCTTCCCAATGATTGGTAAATAATAGTGGAAAGAAAGATGCGCCCAAAGCGAGAATATCCACTGTCCGTGAGGTCGTGTCGGCTTTGGCATTGCTCAAAAGTTGAACGGAGGCAAAGGCATTGGTGGCCACAGATAACCATTTTAAAGTTCGAGAGAGTCGGCCTAAACGATTAATTTCCTCTTCCGCCAAGCGCTCCCGCGTGAGTGAATCGCGAGTCGATTGGGCGGGCATATTAGAAACTTTACCATAAGCCGATTTATAACCGCGCACACCGTAGGCCATAAACACATTTACTGCAAGCCACCCACCACCGACTAACATGCCGAGACTACCGGAATTACCTTCGGGGTCTTTGGCAGGATCCTCATCTTGCATGAGACCCGCCACTAAAGTGGTCATGGCCGAAAAGGTTATCGTCCACTGAAAGTTCCAAGGTTTGCGACCTTCCGACTCACTTTCAATCTTCAAGCGCTCTGAGGCACGTGGAGTTACGAGCAATTCGGGGTAATCTGCTCGGTCTTGGGACAAAACCCCGGTACTCAAGAACCCAAGAAAAAGAATGATCACACATAAGTTGACCTTCATGATTTACTCCTTAGAATAATGTCCATTATAATCCTGACCATGGTCAAATTAGCAAGGAAGTAATTCATGTTTAACCGATGCCTTTTGTTCGCTACTTTTTTTGTGTTTTCCATCTTTGGTTACGCTCTCGCACCATACGCTCAGGCAAATTTAGTACAGGTTGTGAAGCTCAAAGGCACGGCCACTCAACTCGGCCCCGGTATGCATGAAGCTAAGGTTGTCACGATGGGTGAATGGTACCCTAAGGATACTTCGATCCTGACTGGCGAAAAATCATTTGTGCTGTTTAAATATAAAAACGGTGGAACTCTCACTCTGGGACCCAGTAGTAAAGTGGTGGTTGACGAAACCTCACAGAAAAGTCAGGCCATTATCGCGTTACTCACAGGCAAAATAAAGGCCAGCGTTAAAAGCTCTGAAACCGCCGATGGCGCATCAAAAAATAAACTCATCGTCAGAACCCATACCGCCGCTTTAGGTGTAAGGGGAACCTCTTTTCAAACTGGCTACAATCCTAAGTCAAAAATTACCTGGCTGGTCACTTATAAGGGAAACGTAGCGCTGGCCAAAATTCAAGAAAATAAACCAACTGCAAAAGTTGAACAGGTCCTAGAAAAAAAAGCGGTGCTGGTTTCCAAAGGAGAATATGCAGGAGTTTCTAGCAACTTGAATGTGGCCACCACCCCTGTAAAAATTGCGCCAGAACAACTTACCAAACTCAAGCTCAATGAAACTCTTGGCGCTACATCCGAAACAGTTGATGAAAAGACCTACCAAGCTGAACTGCAAAATACCCTCAATGATCTCGCCAGCAATGACAAATCGAAAGCGACGACAGTGAAAGAGAAGGGAGGAACATTTAACCAAAATTCCGGAAGCTATACACCCCGACCAGGCGGACTCATTGATACAGAATCAGGCCTGTATGTTCCTCCTCTGAAGGAGGACGAGTTCGATCAGAAGCTGAAAATCTATAAAGTTACTACGGCAATTGGAAGTGTTGACGAGGGGGGGAGCTATCGGGCACCGGAAGGACTCAATCTTGAAGCTGGCAAAGGCTTCGTCATTGATCCCAACGCAAACGGCAAAAACGAAGAACTAACAAAACTGGCTTCGCAACTCAACCAGAATGTGGCCGGTCAGTTAGTCCAACCCGTGACTCTCCCCAAGAAAAAATCAACGCTAGAAGGTGAGGATGAAGATGCTTACGAACGCTACTTCAAAAGAAACAATTAGAACTCAAATTAGAATTCAAAAAAAAAGTAATGCTTTGTAAGATCTTTTTTTTCATTCTGGCGATCAGTTTGACAAGTACGCCAGTATTTTCAAAAATTGCACAAACAAACAAAGATCCCACCTACGTCAATATCACAGACCCTCCAACCCCCTGGGAACGATTCACAAAAAATCTCTTTTCACCTGTTACAACACCCGCGAAATATGCTTTTTGGCCGGGGATGACCATTTCAGTCATTTTGGCCAAGGCCGAAGATAGCTATTCTGATCCAGTGCAAACCGAAATGTGGGAAAAAAATGCGCTGAGAGATTCAACCTACATCGGCAACCTTTGGGGTAGTATGGTTCCCAATTTGGCCTATTATCTCGCCATGAAATCTCTCTACTGGATTGGTAACGATTATAATGCCCACGTGCGCGCCAACCACATGGCCGAAGCCACCCTCTATACCCTTGGCGTCATCAATGTCCTAAAAGTCACCATTCGAGAACCTCGCCCCAATCGACTGGATAATCTCTCTTTTCCTTCAGGGCACGCTGGAATGAGTTTTGTCTTTGCCACCATTGTGGCGGAAGAACACGGCCGGGGCTGGGGCATTCCCGCCTATATGATGGCCATTTTAGTATCGGCCACGCGCTTAAATGATAATTGGCACTATACTCACGACGTCATCGCCGGTGCAACGCTGGGAATTGCGTACGGCTATGGCATTTATTACAACCGCAAGCATGTTTTTAAAGAAAATGATTATGTAGTTGTGGCACCGATTATTTGCAACAACACCCTCGGCATTGGTGTGTCAAAGAGTTTTTAAAAGATCACAACTCTGGGTAAGCCCCATACCACAGGCGGCATCTAAAAAGGATCGGGCCTCATCTTTACGGCCTTGCTTCATTTCTAGCAGACCACTATTGTGACAAGATTTGATGATGCCAAGCTTGCACGCCATTTTAGTGTAGAAAAGAGCAGACTGCTCTTGCTTCAAATCAAAGAGGACGGCGGAAACTTCGGCACACGATTCGGCCTGGCCAAACTCACAGCCTTTTTTATAATACTCAGTTTTTTTTGTGGTTTCAGTTTGCCCCATTTTATAACAGGCCATCCCAAATTTCAGTTCACAGGCCTTGATAGTCATGGCGAGATCCTTGTCACTGAAGGCTTGGCCCAAATTATAACAGGCCTTGGGATGATTTTTTTTGCACGCTTTTTCGGCATATTCTCGCGCCAAGGCCAGCTGCCCCGATTCAAAATAATCTCCTGAAGCCTGATGACAGGCCTCTTCGGCACCTAACTCACAAGCAGTTTTAAAATGGCCCAAGGCTTCGCTTTTTTGGGCGGCAGCTTTTTCATAATGGCCTAAAAATAAACAGCCTTGAGCATCTTTGGAATGACAGGATAAAGTGAAAAGACCACGGGCCTTATTATCCATTCCTAATTTCTGGGCCACTAGCCCGCTGTTGAAGCAAGCATTAACATGCCCTTTTTTACAGGCCGACTCGAAAAAAATTAAGGATAGCCCTTGATCTCCGGCAAAGAATTCATGCCGCCCCCACTGGTAACACTCCTCGGCGGTCTTTTCCTCACACGATTTTCCATCAACCGTCTGGAAGGATTCTTTGGCATCTAACTTTGAAAATTTTTTATAGCGTTGGTGAAGAGCTTCGTTGAAAATTTTCTTTTTTAAATAATCAC
>CAYHRT010000125.1:0-11566 GCA_964359085.1 uncultured Bdellovibrio sp.
GAAATTTGCCGCCATGGGATCTGAAAAATCAGGCGGGACACGACTGTTTGGTGTCTCTGGGCATATTGAAAGACCTGGAGTTTATGAATTGCCGCTCACCATTTCGATACGTGAATTAATTGATCATTGCGGGGGAGTGCGGGGAGGCAAAAAACTCAAAGCAGTTATCCCTGGTGGGGCATCTGCTCCCATGCTGTCGAGTGAGGATATTGACGTCAAACTGGATTTTGATTCTTTGATGAAGGCCGGCAGCATGGCCGGTTCTGGTGGTGTGATTGTTATTGATGAAACAGTTTGCATTGTAGAGATGGCATGCATTTTACTAAAATTTTATGAACACGAGTCCTGTGGCCAGTGTTCCCAATGCCGAGAAGGCAGTCATTGGTTGGCCCGCCTTTTTCAACGCATCGAAAATGGTGCGGGCACCATATCCGATCTTGATACTATTGCCACCATTTGTGGTCACATGGCCGGGCAGACTATTTGTGCCTTTGCCGATGCCGTAACAGGGCCGGCACTATCAGCGCTACGCAAATTTAGAAGTGAGTTCGAGCAACATATTCATCAAAAGGGTTGTCCTCATAAAAAAGAACATCACCACGGTGAAAAAGTGTTCTCGGCTTCAGGAGTCGCCCATGTCTAGTCATCAAATATCTAAAAATGAAGTGGATTTAAATTATTGTTCAGACAGAAAAAAAGCGCTGCCTTTCACGGGCACGGATGCTAAGCCCTTACCTAAAATGACTTTGGATGGTCAAATTGTGGAGTTCATGCCAGGAGATACAATTATGCAAGTGGCTGAGCGGGCCGGTCTGGCCGCGCAGATACCGCGCTATTGCTATCATCCGGGATTATCCATCGCAGGTACTTGCCGTATGTGTATGGTGGAAGTCGAGAAAGCTCCTAAACTTATGACCGCATGCTCAACTCCCGCGGCCGACGGTATGGTGGTACGAACACGATCGGAAAAAGTCTTAAAAGGGCGAGCTGGTGTGATGGACTGTCTGTTGTCGAATCATCCTCTTGATTGTCCAGTGTGTGATAAGGCAGGAGAGTGCGAACTGCAAGACTACGACTATGAGTATGGGCCAAGTCGGAGCGCGTTTACGGAGGAGAAAAGAGTTTTTACAAAATCGAGCACGAGGCATCTCTCCGATAAAATTGTTTTGAACATGAATCGTTGTGTTGCTTGTGAACGTTGCGTGCGATTCACTGACGAAGTTACTAAAACTAATGATCTGGTTATGTTGAATCGCGGATGGAAAAAAGAACTCACCGTTGGTGAGGAAGAAAAGGGTCTTTTCAATGAGTATCAAGGTTGTTTGAGTGATTTTTGTCCGGTGGGTGCCCTAACTTGGAGCGACTTTAGATTTCAAAAACGAGTATGGTTCCTGAGACATGATGCCTCCATTTGCGACCGATGTTCGAAAGGTTGCAATATTGAAGTCCACTCGGAAAAGGAGATTATCTATCGTTATATTCCGGTTTATAACCAACTGGTTAATAAGCACTGGATGTGTGATGAAGGGCGCCTATCCTACAAGACAGTGACGAATTCACGTCGGGTTATTGCACCACTTTTAAATGTAGCGGGGCATGGCCCCATTGCAACGAGCTGGGAAACTTTAGTTCCTGCCACGACTGCTATCTTTAAAAATGCCTCCAAAGTTCTCCTCGTTGTGGGAACAGACGCCACACAAGAAGAATGTGAAAGTTTGGAAAAATTTTTTACCAAGCTAGTTTCCAATTTAGAGATTCGCTATTTCAATGGAACCGGAATTAATACTTCCTCAGAAAATAAACCACTCGACCATCTTCTTCGGCAAAGTGATAAGACCCCCAATACCAAGGGAGTCGAATCTTTAGGTTTGCAACCCCTAGATTCAGGAGCAATCAGCGCTTTTGATACGGTGATTTTATTTAGAAGTGGACGAGCTGGAATCCCTTCTCTTGCCTCGGCAAAGAACATTATTCTCTGGGGAGTGTGGAGTGATGCGGAGGTTAAGGCAATGAAAAATGTCAGGGCCTTAATCCCCGGTCTGACAACGCAGGAAAAAAGTGGAACTTATATTAATTGTGATGGCATTGCTCAGACCTTTAAAAAGGCGATTGAGCATCGTGGCCATGGTCTTGATGTGACTGAAGTGATGGAGAAATTTTAACTTTTGAAATTCCCATAGGAAATTTTATGGATGTTTTTACCTTGGTGCAATTTTTTGCGAAAATAGTCTTTGTCTTTGCGGTATGCCTAGGAGTGGTTCCGTTTCTTGTATGGTTTGAACGCCGAGGGTCTGCCTGGATTCAAGGTCGGGTTGGCCCAAATCGAGTTGGACCTTTTGGTTTGATTCAGCCTTTTGCCGATGTCGCTAAATTTTTCTTCAAAGAGTTTTGGACGCCAGAACACGCCAATAAATGGTATTACCATCTGGCCCCTATCTTTGCCTTAGTGGCCCCTATGGCGGCCTTGACAATTATTCCCTTTGGGTCCTTTTTGATCATTGATGATCAGATTGTGAATCTACAAATTGCTAATATCGATTCAGGCGTTCTCTTCATTTTGGCCTTCGCGGGACTAGAGGTTTACCCCATTATTGTCGCCGGCTGGGCCTCTAATAATAAGTACTCTATCTTGGGTGCCCTGCGCGGTTCATCGCAAATTATTTCATATGAGATTTCGATGGGGCTGGCCCTCCTCTCAATGTTGCTGGTCTATGGCACGTTTGACCTGCATTTAATGGTCAATTGGCAAAATCAGAAATTTTTTGGCTTTCTGCCAGCTTGGGGTGTTTTGCTTAATCCTATTGGGGCATTAATTTTCTGGATTTGTACCTTTGCTGAAACCAATCGCTTACCTTTCGATTTACCTGAAGGTGATTCTGAGATTGTGGCCGGGTACCATCTTGAATATGGCGCTATGAAGTTTGCTCTTTTCTTCATGGCGGAATATGTGGCCATGATCATGGCATCGGCCCTTTTAGTCACACTCTTTTTTGGTGGTTATAATTTAATTCCCGGTACCAGTTGGATCTTGGATTCAATAGTTTCCCTGAATGGCTCGTCGGAAGCGGCGGCGCAAAATTGGAAGGCCCTCTTTCAATTTGGTAGTTTTTTTCTAAAGGTCGGCCTTTTCATGGTGGTCATGATCTGGGTGCGTTGGACTTTTCCCCGCTTCCGCTTTGATCAGGTGATTAATTTGGGTTGGAAAATATTATTTCCGCTTGCATTAGCTAATGTGGTGTTGATGTCTATAGTTGTTTACCTCATGAGCTAGATGGTGTTGGAAGGAGAAAGCATGGGAACAATCAATGTTTCAAGAGAATATACGGCAAAAGAAAAGATTTATTTGCCGGCAATATTTCAAGGGATGATCATTACGCTCAAACGATTTATTCAAGGTTTTATCCTTCACAAAAAATACACTATCATGTATCCCGAAGAGAAACGTAATTATTCACAGCGTTTTCGTGGTATGCATTTTATTTCTGTTGATGAGAACAAGATCGAAAACTGCACAGCTTGTTATTTATGTGAAACAGTCTGTCCTGCCGAGTGTATCCATATCGTGGCGGATGAAAGAGACACAGAGGTCAACCCTTATGGCGTGAGAAAAGAGAAGAGACCCTTAAGTTTTGATATTGAAGTTTTGCGATGTTGTTTTTGTGGGTTCTGTGAAGAGGCATGCCCAAAAGATGCTATCAAGTTGTCCCGCAATTATGAATTATCGATTCTCTCGCGTCAGGAGGGTATCTATGATTTAAACCATCTCAAACGGGAGGTAAAAGGCCGTGGATAATGTAGATTTTATCAATTCGGTTGTGATCATCTTGGGCGGATTCGCCACTCTTTGTGGGCTGGTTTTGCTATTTGCCAAGCAGCCAATTACCTGTGCCTTGGGACTCTTGGGTGTGTTGATTTTCACGGCCGGGATCTATGCCATGATTGGGGAACATTTTATCGCTACGATTCAGTTAGTTGTCTACGCCGGTGCCATCATGGTGCTCTTTATTTTTTCTATTATGCTTTTTAATATCAAGCATGATGGTGAGAATTTTAGTTGGAAGAGTCCTTTCTTTCTTTTCACTTTGCTGGTCACTGGAGTTGTCTTTGCTCTTTTAGGTCGCACTATTTTGCTCTATTTTGATTCCCCAGTTGTTGAAGCGCATAAGGGGCCCTTTACCCGTCAAACGGTGACTGAACTTGGCGGAAATTCACAAGTTCTGGCCCATTCACTCTTTACCCAGCATTTTATTTCTTTTGAAGTCATATCTTTGGCCCTATTGATTGGCTTAGTTGGTGCAGTGGTGCTGGCAAAACGTAAGTTCAACTAGAAGAGGGTATAGGTAGGAAAAATATGGAAACTGAAACAACGATTCAATTGCTTGCGGCCTTGTTATTTACTCTGGGACTTTTGACCGTAATTGTTAGGCGCAATAGCATTATCCTTCTCATGGGTATTGAGATGATGCTTAATGCAGCCAACCTTTCTTTGGTAGGTTTTGCTCAGTATCTCTCCCAGGTGAATGGTCAGGTGCAAGTCTTTTTTATCATCACGATCGCTGCGGCAGAGTCGGCTATAGGCCTTTCTATTTTAGTTAACTTGTATCGCAATTTTAATTCTATTAAAACAGACCATGCTGCGACCCTAAAAGGATAGGAAAGGATAATGATATGATCGAATCAAATCTTCCACTTTGGATCTTGCTTTTGCCGCTGATTGGCTTTTTGTTGAATGGTGTGGCGCTGCCTCTTTGGCAGCGTGGATTTTCCAAGGCGAGTGCGCATCAGGCCGGTATTGTGGCTACCTTGGCGATCGGTATCTCTTTTATTTTGGCCATCGTGGGTGTTTGTGGTCTGGCCGGGCATGTTGAGTCAGGCGAAAGTCCGGCCATCGGAAGCACTGTTTATCAGTGGTTAGAAATTGGAAATCTGAAGATTCCCTTCGAACTCAGGCTTGATAGACTATCGGGAGTTTTAGTTTTGATCATCACAGGGGTTGGATCACTTATACATCTTTACAGTATTGGATATATGTCCCATGAAAAATGTGTTGGACGATACTTTAGTTATTTAAATCTGTTCTGTTTTGCCATGCTCCTGCTCGTCATGAGTAACAACTTACCTCTGTTGTTTTTTGGCTGGGAAGGCGTTGGTCTTTGTTCCTATTTGCTCATTGGTTTTTGGTATGCAGACACGGAAAAGGCCAATGCCGGCAAGAAGGCCTTTATTGTCAATAGGATCGGCGATGTAGGATTTTTGATCGGTATGTTTTTGCTCTACAAAACTTTTGGGACTTTAACTATTACGGAAATACAGTCTGCCATCCTAAGTGGACAGGCCATTCCCGCAACTCTCGCAACCGGCATTTGTCTTGCCTTATTTGTTGGTGCCACCGGCAAGTCGGCCCAGATCCCGCTTTTTGTCTGGCTACCTGATGCCATGAGTGGTCCGACGCCTGTGTCGGCCCTGATCCACGCTGCTACCATGGTGACCGCTGGCGTATATATGATTGCTCGCTTGAATCTTCTTTTCGATTTGTCTCCTGTGGCCATGTCTGTTGTGGCAAATATTGGTGCTTTTACTGCTTTAATGGCCGGAACTATTGCAATTGCTCAGAAGGATATTAAAAAAGTTTTGGCCTATTCGACTGTTTCACAACTAGGGTTCATGTTTTTGGCCTGTGGTGTGGGGGCCTACCAAACGGCGGTATTTCATCTGATGACCCATGCCTTTTTTAAGGCGCTCTTGTTTTTGGGCTCCGGTTCTGTGATTCATGCCTGCAGCGGAGAGCAAGATATGACCAAGATGGGTGGGTTGAAAAAACATTTGCCCCACACTTATCTCACGATGCTGGTTGGATCTCTGGCCATTTCGGGCATTCCAATCTTTTCCGGATTCTTTTCCAAAGATGAAATCTTGTATAGTACCATCGCCCTTCCTGCTGGGCAGTCCCATCTCTTTATTATTGGTGTGATAACTGCGGCGTTAACCGCCATTTACACCGGGAGAATGTTGGCCATGACTTTCTTTGGAGCCGAGCGCCTCGATCATGAGAAACTTCATCATCTCCACGAGTCACCGAAAACTATGCTTATCCCGCTCTATGCTCTAGCAGTACTGGCGACGTTGGGCGGCCTCTTGGGCGTACCCCATTTACTGGGAGATTTTTTGGGGCATGTCCCCCATATTCTTTCTCATTGGCTTGATCCGGTTATTCAAACCCCGCATTTACCTCTGACCGGTGTTAAGATTGGTCTTCACGAAGGCGTTGTCATGCTTGGATCAATAGTCCTGGCGATGAGCTGTTTTGTGATAGGATTTCGGGCCTTTCGAGAAAAATTCAATCTCTCTCAATTTTTTCCTTCCATCTCCACAGCACAAAAAATCTTTGAAAATAAATACTACGTCGACGAAATCTACCATGCTCTTGTGGTAGTTCCCTTACGTGCCTTAGGTGATTTCAGCGCTAACGTGTTTGATAAAATCATCATTGATAATTTTGTCATATCTTTGGGGCGTGCCACGCGGGATCTGGGCAAAAGGGTGCGAATTATTCAGACCGGTGATATTCAAACATATGCTTTAGGTTTAGGTATTGGGCTCATTGCGCTGCTCTGGATGGCCTATAAATTATTGCCATAAGTTGTAATCTTAAGTGAGGAAGTTATGACGTCGTGTTTACTCAGTTGGATTATCTTTACACCAGTGTTCATGGCCATTATTTTATTTTTGCTGCCGAAAGCATGGACACCGCACTTTCGTTCTTGGTGCCTCGTGGCCTCCCTTCTGAATCTCTTATTGGCCATGAAGTTATGGTATAACTTTGATGGAGATATTGCCGCGTTTCAATTGGTAGAACTACTCCCTTGGCTTCCGTCCCTGGGAATTTCTTATGCCTTAGGTGTGGATGGTATTTCCCTTCCGCTAGTTATGTTAACCGCCGTGATCTCACCCATTGGTATTCTTGGAACCTGGCCCAAGAGCGGAAATCCTCTTAAGCAAGAGCGTTTTTTTGTGGCCATGGTGCTTTTGCTCCAGACCGGAATGTATGGAACATTTTTGGCAACGGATCTCTTTCTCTTCTATTTTTTCTGGGAAATTGTTCTGATTCCCATGTTTTTTATGATTGGGATTTGGGGTGGTCAAGATCGTGTGTATGCCACCGTTAAGTTTTTTATCTATACCATGGCCGGTTCTCTCCTCATGTTAGTGGCCATTTTTTATTTGGTGCGAATACAGCAAGAACTTACGGGTCATCCATCTGCTCTGATGACCGATTTCACTTCGGTAAATATTCCCTTAGATCAGTCATCGTGGAAAGCGGCCTTGACAAGCCCCCAGATGTTACTTTTTCTGGCCTTTGCGCTGGCGTTTGTTATTAAGGTCCCGATGGTTCCTTTTCATACATGGTTGCCTGATGCTCACGTCCAGGCCCCGACTCTAGGCTCGGTCTTCCTGGCAGCAGTTCTGCTAAAAATGGGAACCTATGGTCTGATGCGCATTGCGATTCCTTTTTTTCCTCAATCGGCGGCGATGCTCTCCCCCTTTTTCTACGCGCTCGGAATTATAGGCATCATTTATGGTGCCCTCTGTGCCTTAGGACAAACAGATTTCAAAAGGTTGGTTGCCTACTCCTCGGTATCTCATATGGGATACATCATTGTCGGGTTATTTAGTTTTGATAAAGTGGCCTTATCAGGTTCCTTATATCAAATGATTAATCATGGTATTTCGGCCGGAGGCCTCTTTTTGATTGTAGGTTTTCTCTACGAGCGCATGCATACGCGTAACTTGTCCGATTTTGGCGGATTGGCCAAAGTTGTACCGATGATGGCGGTGGCCTTCATGATTCTTACTCTCTCTTCTGTGGCTCTCCCGGGCACCAATGGTTTTGTGGGTGAATTTGCCATTCTGCTTGGTTCCTTTCAGGTGGCGCCAATGGTTGCAGGCCTATGCGGCTTGGGTGTTATCCTAGGGGCCGTGTATGCCCTCAAGGCCTATCAGGTAGTTATGCTTGGGCCGGTGAGTACTCACGAGGGCTTTCATCATCTCAATGATATTACCGCTAAAGAAATTGTGGCCATGGTGGGACTAGTGATTTTGATATTTGGGATCGGCTTTTTTCCCGAATTTTTCTTTGCCAAATCGAAGGCGACCTTAGATGTCTATGCCACGAACTTGGCGCGATTTATACAATGAAAATGAAGTGGAGATAATTATATGGATCGACTGACGGAAATGTTTAAATACACAACTCTCGGCCCCGCACAATTCTGGGCCTTGAGCCCTGTACTCGCTCTCTCGTTTCTGGCGGTGGTTACGCTCATAATCTCGGCGACTGGAGACAAAGGACATAATTTATCCAGGTGGTTTTCCTTGCTTGGAGTTCTCGTGATTCTGATTTTTCAGATGCGAGGGATTCATGCGCCTGAAATTACAATTCTAGATGATATTTTAATTTTTAATGCCTTTACGCGTGTTTTATCCTTGATTGTGATGGGTATTGGTTTCTTTTCTTTGTTGTTAGTGACAGGACAGTCAAAACGCGAAAAATTATTGCCCGAAATTTATCCGCTCGTGCTGTTTTCTATGGCCGGTATGGTGCTCTTGGCCCAGACCAATCACCTCATGCTTATGTTTATTGCCATTGAGATTATGTCTTTGGCAGTCTATGTGTTAGTGGGAATGCAACGGACTGCCTCCTATGCTGTTGAAGCCTCTCTGAAATATTTTATTTTAGGTGGCGCAGCTTCGGCCATGTTTGCTTACGGAGCGGCATTGGTATACGGGGCCACAGGCACTTTTGGCTTGAGGGCCATTTCATTACTGCTTACGTCTGACAGCGTGACGGGCCTCACACTCCTTTCTGTCGGAAGCCTTCTCATCTTGGCCGGCCTATTTTTTAAAGTTGGTGCCTTTCCTTTTCATTTCTGGATTCCGGATGTTTACCAGGGTGCCACCCATTCAATTACTGGTTTTATGAGTGCCGCTGTGAAATTTGCGGCCTTTATCCCCTTGATCAAAATTGCTCAGCAACTTTTTTTCGTTTTGCCGGGGAAATATGGTCTGCTCTTTTATGTCATTATTTGGCTGTTTGCTGCTATCACCATGCTTTACGCCAATTTGGCGGCCTTGGTACAAAATGAGCTCAAACGCCTCTTAGCGTATTCTTCCATCGCTCATACCGGTTACTTGTTGGCAGGAGTATTAATCTGCGCTACTGCGCCTCAAGGGGCTGCGCCTCTCATCGTTTACTTAATTTTTTATATTTTCAGTGCTCTAGGTGCCATGGGGATTGTGATTTTGTTGGCAGAACCATTCCAGCGCGATGTCAGTTTCAATGATATTGCGGGAATTGCCGAAAAGCGGCCTTATTTGGCCTTTGCCCTCTCCGTGTTTATGTTGGCCATGGCCGGTATTCCTATGACGGCCGGTTTTATCGGAAAATACATCCTTCTCAGTAATGTGGTTAATCAAGGGGGGACGCACTTAGTGGTGATTGCCGTCCTAAGCTCTTTAATATCTGTTTATTACTATCTGCGTGTAGTTGTGCTTATGTACATGGGGCCAGCTGGCCAAGTCGCGGAAAAGGCAATAGAGAGGCCAAAAACAGGCATGCTGATCGGTCCCATTGCAGTGGCCAGTGTTATGTTGGTCATGACTGTACAATTTGGACTCTTCCCAAAAGCTGTTATTGCTTATATCTACAGAATCTTACATTAGGGGGAAGGGGGCCAGCGTAAAAAATCGACGTTGCAAAATCCATCTTTTAACGTCGATCACATTGTGTGAGGTCTCGCTTACTTTCATTCTAAGAATGTATTTGAAAAATTAAAAGTCTTTTTTCTAACATTTGTTCACACTGCGAAAATCAATTCTACAGATTCTGCCAAGTGTCTGAAACCTTATGAAGGCGCAAGCTAGAAGATCCGCAAGAGAAGCTTTTTTGTTTACCTGTTTGAAATTTCTTTTTGGATTCGTTCGATTTTTGTGGCGTTTTCTTTAATGATAGGTTCGTACGGGGCCACACCCCGGTAGGCCTGCAAAATATATTGCCTATACTTATCGGCCTGGACGGGAGAGTGCTTGGAGACTGATTCCACATGATCTCTCAAAGCATAGAGGGCCGCGAGAGTTTCCTTCTGAAAAATCTTTTTAATGATTCCCGCAAAAAAACTTTTGGGCCGAACAAAAGTTTCATAAGTCATCCAGGAACCTTCAGGATGAGTGATAAAAGTGGCACTCCCCGTGGCCTCCAGAGAATCTGGGTTATAGACTTGGTACCATTTCACACGGTGTCCGTTAGGCAGCTTCTCTAAAGTTGTGCCGTTGACATAAACTCCTTTTTCGAAGGGCCATGGAAGTTTCCTTTCGTAGTAGGTATGGACTTCAGTCGGCGAGAGATGCTTGATTGGTAGCGAGATGGGAAGATCGGGAATATAACTATATTGGTTGTCGAGATCGTAATAGAGTGCCACGGCAGTGAGCGGATCAGTCGCGATCGGCCCCTCAATAATCATTTTTGGCCATACTTCATCCTTTATCTCGATAACTTGCACTTTAAATGGTCGCTCGGTCGGCCAAGCCAAGCAGCTTAGAATGCAACAAATAAATAAAGTAGAAAATCGCATGGCGAAAATAATGCCAAAAATTGCTCCTCATGGCCAATCTAGTCTGTTATCTTTTCGCCGTACCTAAACAACGGGCCCGTGCATGAACAGAGAACACAATTCCATACGCATCTTTAAAAACCCATTTTTGGAGGCCATGACCTATGTCCATCCGGTCATTCCAGGAATGTTGTGGATACCCATTATTCTGGGGCTATTTTACCAGAGTCAGCAAACCTATCATTACTCGCTTGGGACCTACGGACTATGGGCCTTTATTGGTTTGGGGGCTTGGACCTTGACTGAATATGGACTCCATCGTTTTGTTTTTCATTATGCTGCCCGAAGTTCTCTCGGTAAGAGATTAGTTTACCTCTTTCATGGATTGCACCACGATGATCCTCAAGATGCTCGACGTTTAGTCATGCCTCCAGTTCCGGCGTTGCTCATCGTTGGCGTACTCTATTTATGTTTTAAAATGCTTATTGCACCTGAATATTTATCCCTCTTTATGGCCTACTTTTTGCTTGGGTATCTGGCTTACGATTATATCCACTATGCCACTCATCATTTTCCCATGACGAGTCAAGTGGGACGTTTTTTACGTGCCTATCATCTGAAGCATCATTATAATCATAAAGCATGCAAATATGGCGTGAGTTCGCCTTTGTGGGATTATCTGTTTAAGACTGTTGAATGAGCATGAAAAAATTCGTCGTCTTGTCACTGGTGCTTGTGGCATCCCTGCGATGTTGGGCGGAAAATATCCAAGATGTTCCCTCACTAGAGACATCTCTATGGAATGCCATGAAAGAAACCGGGCACTATATGTATGCCGGTGCAGGATTACAGTTTACCCAGCAAACCAACTTGTACTGGGCCGGGATAGCAACTCCCTCGCTTTGGTATTCCTTTCATGAGGATAAACGTATCAGTCGTCACTATATGCGTGGCGATGT
>CAYHRT010000126.1:0-11536 GCA_964359085.1 uncultured Bdellovibrio sp.
GCTCGATCCCGAAGGAAGAAATGTTGTAGTAGTTGGAGGTGGAAACACGGCCATGGATGCCGTTAGAACAGCTAAACGCCTTGGGGCAAAGAGTGCGCGTATCATTTATCGACGCTCCGAAGAAGAGATGCCCGCCCGCACGGAGGAAATCCACCATGCCAAGCAGGAGGGGGTTATTTTTCAAACTCTGACTAATCCCCTTGAATATCTTGGCGATAAAAATCAAAGAGTAAGCGGGGTTAAATTGCAAAAAATGGAATTAGGCGAACCCGATAAATCTGGCCGTCGTCGTCCTCAAGAAATTAAAGGTTCGGAGTATATTGAGCCCATTGATATTGCCGTCGTGGCCATCGGCAACGGTTCCAACCCACTTCTCTTGGAAACAAATCCTGATATCAAGACCAATAAGTGGGGGAATATCGAAGTCAATCCCGAGACCATGGAAACATCCAAGAGAGGTATCTTCGCTGGCGGTGACATTGTCACAGGGGGAGCAACCGTTATTCTCGCCATGGGGGCCGGGCGTAAGGCCGCTAAGGCCATGAATCTCTTTTTGAATCAGTAGGCCAAAAAAGGATGAGGTTTTTATGAGTTTGATGCCCGGTCTTGAATCCGAGAAACATGTAATTGCAATCGCCAGTGGCAAAGGAGGAGTTGGTAAATCAACTGTAAGTACCAACGTTGCCCTTGCGCTTAATAAACTTGGATATAAAGTTGGCCTACTCGATGCGGATCTCTATGGGCCAAGCCAGCCCGGGTTACTTGGTAGTACTGAGCGTCCCACCGGTCAGGATGGTTATATTTTGCCTATGAGTAAGGGTGGGATTAAATTCATCTCAATGGGTGCCATGAATCCTTCCGGTAAGGCTTTTGTTGTACGAGCCCCCATTGCTGTGCAGGCGATTCAGCAGTTTTTAACCAAAGTTTTGTGGGGAAAAATAGATTACCTTATTGTCGATTTACCCCCGGGTACAGGGGATATTCAACTTACGTTGGTGCAGATGGCACGTTTTTCAGGTGCTGTGATTGTTACCACTCCTCAAAGAGTCGCAGCAGAAATTGCAAAAAAGGCACCCGATATGTTTAAGTCAGTGAATGTGCCGATTCTTGGCATCATTGAAAATATGAGTGGTTTTACCTGCACACATTGCGGGGAAATATCCGCTCCCTTTAAGAAAGGCGGCGGAGAAGCGATGGCCCATGAACTCCATGTGCCTTTTCTAGGAGCGTTACCTCTAGATCCAGAAATCATGATGAGTGGCGATGAGGGGATTAATTTGATAGAAAAGAAACCAGATTCTCAAGCGGCACTGGCCTTTACCAGTTTGGCAAAAAAAATGGTTGAAGCACTTAGGGTTTCCGATGACCTTGCTATGATGTTAGAGGTCGAAAAGGCCGAGAGCAATGACACTTCCATTTCGTTAACTTGGAAGGATGGTTCCAGAACAGAGATTGATGCCTATACCCTACGCACTGAATGCCCTTGCGCTGCTTGTGTGGATGAATATACGGGAAAAAAACTCCTAAAAATTGATTCTATTCCCCTTACAATACGTGCAGAACATTTAAACATGGTTGGACGTTATGGTTTGTCTGTCCGCTTTAGTGATGGCCACGGAACAGGCATCTATAAATTATCAAAAATAAGAGAAATGCCAGCAAAATCTTCTGATGCAATTTTAAGCGTATAGGAGATTCTATGCACAAAGAAGAATTGGAAATTCTCGCGACCCCTTCACAAACTGCCACTGTTTGTTTTTTTGCTGCCTCTGTCTCTTTCTTAGATCACAAAGTAGACTGTCACTCTAGTAAAGAGGCCACGGGATCGGCATTATTGTCGGGTCTGTTTGAATTTCCTTGGGTGTCTGAAGTGGCCATTGATGGCAATAAATTAGTGGTCAAGAAAAAAGATTCAGGCCCCTGGCCAGAGAATGCCCGACAAGTTGGGCAACTTATCCGTCGATTATACAAAGAGGGAACTCCGTTTTTCAGTAGTAATTTCGTGGAGGCACTATCCGATAAAGATATGCCAGCAATCGCTATTAACAATGCCAATGTGAATACTGAGTTGGGCAAGCGCATTCAACAGTTTTTAAAAGAGTTTGTAGCGCCTTCCCTTGCCGCCCATGGCGGTTATGTTACTCTGGTCGATGTGCATTCAGGCACGGCCTTTTTCTACTTTGGTGGTGGCTGTCAGGGATGTGCGCAGGCTTCCATTACGGTGAAAGAGGGGATTGAACGTTCCCTGCTTCAAAATATTCCAGAAATTAAAAAAGTGGTCGACGTGACGGATCATCAACGCGGAGATAACCCTTATTATAAGTAGTTTGGGATTACTCGTTCTTTCGAATATTTTCATGACCTTCGCCTGGTATGGCCATTTGAAAAATTTGAAATCGGCACCGCTCTATTGGGCCATCCTGATCAGTTGGGGAATTGCATTTTTTGAGTATTGTTTACAAGTTCCTGCCAATCGAATTGGGTTCGGGCATATGACTCTGCCACAGCTAAAAGTTTCTCAAGAAATTATCACGATGATAGTGTTTTCTCTTTTTGCCGTTTTATATATGAAAGTTCCATTAACGAGAAATTTCTTTTTTGCTTCGCTATGTTTGATCCTGGCAGCTTATTTTATTTTCAAGGACGCAACTCCTAAATAGGCGGGTGTTTTTCCACGAATACTCTTGTCAATGATGAAGATGATAGCGGGAGTCATAAAAGCACCAAGAACCCACCACAATCCTTCCTTAAAATAAACTTCAGCTCCCAACACGATAAAAGTAAAGATAGCAAAGAGGGCGATCAGGAGAAAGGTCCCAATAAAGCTAAAACGTAATCGCTGAATTTCATCCTGTCTCAAAAGCAGCATCCCCAGAAGTGCTCCGCTCCCAAGAAAGATGGCACCACAGGCCAACATGCACCCTGCTGGGCCAAGGGTATGGTGAAAAGTATGGACAACATATTTTTGGGATGTAAGGCCCAGGTGGAATTGGGGACACAGAAGAAGACTTGCCGTTCCAGTAAATGCTTGAGCAAGCATGACTTTTGCGCCACTTACCCACGCCCCATATTTTAAGTCCCAGAGAATTTTTTCATGAATCGCAGAATGGGAAGCAATCTTAGGTTGGAGTTGGTTAGATTCTCCATTACAAAAAAAATCATACTCTTGCTGTAAAGATTCAGTTTTCTTTTTCATGTATTTGAACCTCCGGTATGTGGAGGGCGGATTAAAATCTTTTTGAGTTTGCTCACGGTGCGGGAAATGATTTGTCTGGCGTTGACCTCACTGGTACCGAGTAAGATGGCTAGCTCTTGAAATGTCTTGTCCTCGGTAAAACGGGCGGCGACTGCGATTTGTTCGCGAGGGGCCAAGGAAGAAACAGCTTCATCCAGAGCATCCGTGGAGAGTTCATGCTCGTTACAACCGACTGGTTCCATTTGAACGTGTATGTTTTTGCCAGTTTTACGGTAATGATCAATGAGTACCGTTCTTGCAATTGTAAAAAGGAAGGCCTTAAAAGGATATTTTGTATCATAGAGGAATCGTGAACGATGTAATTTCATAAAACAATCTTGAAAAACTTCTTGCGCTAATTCACTTTTTGAAAGTTTACTTTTCAGGTAGCCAAACACTGGTTGTTCAAAACGACGAAAAAGGATTGAAAAAGCATCGCCACAACCATTTTGATATAAGACCATCAACTCCTCATCACTGCTCGCCTCTAGAGCCTGCATCGGGACTTCCTTTAAATTAATACGGGAAACATTAATCTTTTGTGACGCTCCTAAATAATATACATTACTATACCAGAGAGATTATGAAAGTAGATGGACTATGACTGAATTAGAGAGGCTTAATCAACAGTTACTGGACTATTTTAGTGAGATAGAGTGCATCTTCCTTGAGCAACAGAAAGTGCTAAGGCTTGAGTGTTCACCGGGGTGTTATGCATGTTGCCTCAGCCGTGATGTCACCGCTACTTTGCTCGAAATGCTTCCCTTTGCCATATCTTTATTTCAGCAGGGGAAGGCTGAGCAACTTTTTGAGGAATTAAGTGAAACTTCCCAAGACAATTGTTATTTCTTTAGGAAGGAGAGTGTGGCAGGAGAACGGGGGCATTGTACGATCTATCCCTATCGGCCGATTTTATGTCGAGTTTTCGGCGCCTTTCCCCGACATGACAAGTGGAGCAATGTTGAGTTGTCAGTATGTAAGAAAATTAAACAGGAAAACCCCATACTCTTCGATGGAGCAGTCAAGAATCTACAGCACTCTGATTTTGAGAAATCAGCATTTGCGGAAACATGGAGATTGAAAATAATGAATCTGCGCCCCGATATTGGTATAGAAGAATATCCAATTAATTCTGCTGCGCTACAGGCGATCACATTTGCCTCTCTGTACTTTAGGGTATAGAAAAGATTTTCAAACTGGGGGAGGAACGATTATGACAGACAAAACTTTTCACTTTGATGTTCAGGGCATTCGTTGCGAGGGATGTGCCAAGAAAATAACCGATGCACTGATTGGTCACGGCCTGGCAAAAAAATTGGATGTGGACGTTCCAAATGGGAAGGTGACGATTCAGGGGGAAAGCAATACCACCGCCATGTCACTGAAAATTGAAATTGAAAAGCTGGGATTCAAAGTTTCAAAGTTTGAAACAAAATAATTTATGCTTACGCAACAATTCAAAATAAAAGGCATGACTTGTTCTTCATGTGCCAGCGCCATTGAAAACGTCGCACTCAAAGTCAGTGGAGTTACCAGTGCACAGGTGAGTTTCGCTACAGAAATAGGAATATTTCAAGCGCAAGATGAGGATTCTTTCCAGCGATTGAACCAGCAACTGCAGCGACTCAGTTATTCTCTTGGGCCCTTGAGTGTAGGTCAAGCTATGGCCACGGGGATGAGCACCGGAGAGGCCTTAAGAGAAAAGATTAAACTTGTCCTTGCGGGCATCTTGGCCATCATGATTTTTTTATTGGAGATGGGCCCGCTTATGCATTGGCCCAATCATCAGATGAATCATTGGCTTCAGGCGATTCTTGCCTTACCTGTTATTGTTTGGCCCGGGATGCGCTTTTGGCGAGGGCTTAAATCACTCATCTATGGTCACCCCAATATGGATAGTTTGGTGGGGCTCGGCATGCTGGCATCACTGGTTCCGAGCATTCTAACAATACTGTTTGCTGAGCAGGTTAGCGCATGGGGGTTGGAAGCGCGGGTTTATTTTGAAGGAGTGGTCTTTATCATTTTCTTTATAGGCCTTGGACATTTTCTGGAAGCGAAGGCCAAGGGAAAAACCTTTAATGCTCTTGAATCTCTCGCCAGACTGAAGGCCACCAGTGCGCGTCTCATCACTCTGCAAGGCGAGGAAACTGTTTCACCGGCCGTGCTTAAATCTGGAGATCGAGTTATCGTCCACCCAGGGGAGAAAATTCCCGCCGATGGAATAATTTTTCGAGGAGAGTCGTCGATAGATGAATCGATGATGACTGGTGAGTCACTGCGAGTATCCAAAAAAATTAGTGACAAGGTAATAGCAGGTACCATTAATGGGGATGGCATTCTCCACGTTGAAATTACAGGAGTGGGAGAAGAAACCTTTCTTTCTCAGATTATGAAGTCGGTAATCGAGGCCCAACAACAAAAACCAAAATTACAGCGCCTGGCCGATAGGGTGGGAAAATGGTTCGTGCCATTTATTCTGGTTGTCGCGATGATTACTTTTATTGTGTGGCTCATGTTTGGGCCAGAACCTAAATTGGGGCATGCATTAGCTGCACTAGTAGCTGTTTTAGTGATCGCTTGTCCTTGTGCTCTAGGGTTGGCCACACCTATGGCGGTATCCGTAGCCTCAGGAGAGGCCGGACGACTCGGACTGATGCTTAAAGGAGGAGAAACCTTTGAAAAGGCCAACGAGATTACGATGGTGGCCTTTGATAAAACGGGAACGTTGACTGAAGGTAGACCATCTGTGCGTGAAATATTTTTTCATTCTTTGGTTGTCTTGGAAGAGAAGAAGCAAGAAATTCTGGCGATATTAAAAAGCGTGGCAAGTTTTAGCGGACATCCACTCTCAAAATCTGCCGCAGCTTATTTAGATGCTGTCGATGCAGCAGGAACAGAGCTTGAGTCTTTCGAAAATGTCCCCGGTCGTGGAATGTGGTCCACAATCCACGGTGAGAAATGGTATCTTGGTAGTTTTTCATTTTTACAGGAGAACGGTGTTCTACTGGATGATATTCCTCAAAGTGTAACGACTTCGGCAAGTATTCTCTTGGGAAGCGCCTCACGGCCATGGTCTGTAATTTTAACGTTTGAAGATAAAATCAAACCTGAGGCCGCAGGGATGCTGCAACTTCTCAAGGAGCGTGCCATTAAAACGGTCTTGTTATCAGGTGATAATCAAAAAGTTGTTGATGCTGTGGCAAATCAGCTGAATTTATATCTTGGACAAGGCAACCTTTTACCTCACAATAAAAAAACGATGATTGAAAAGTTTCAGCAAGCGGGTGAGCATGTGGCCTTCGTTGGCGATGGTATTAATGATGCTCCGGCACTACAACAAGCTGATCTTTCTTTTGCTGTTGGGAGTGGTTCAGATGTCGCTCATGCTTCTGCGGATATTGTAATTTTGCGAGGTGACCTTTTTAAATTGGTGGAATTTCTAACACTATCGCGACGGACAGTAAGGATTATGAAGCAAAATCTCGTCTGGGCCTTTGTCTATAATGTGGCCTGTATTCCACTTGCGGCCGGTGTGTTGTATCCCACATTCGGTCTTAAGTTGCCTTCGGCGTTGGCGTCTTTGAGTATGGCCTTGAGTAGTCTTTCTGTTGTTTTTAATGCCTTGAGATTAAAGAAGAGCTAACCCGACAACATTTTCCCGTATTTGACATTAGCTAAAATCTGCTATTACCTTGGATGTCATGTGGCCTTCATTTAGTTTAATAGCGATCATTATCGGCATTTTATTTTTTGCTACCTTGTTGCGTGCCTTCACAGGTTTTGGAGATGCGCTTGTTGCTATGCCCCTTTTAATGCTTTGTCTTCCCGGGCAGATCGCGATTCCCTTATTCGCTCTGATTTCTGGAACAATTGGTATCGTGATGGTGATTCGAGGACGAAAAGAGATTGATTTACGCTCAACATGGCGTTTGTCACTAGCTTCTTTTGCCGGAGTCCCCATTGGGATTTACTACTTACATAATTTCAACGATCAACTGATTAAAAGTATGCTTGGCCTTGCCTTGTTTATCTTTACTCTTTTGAATTTTTTACGTCCCGGTATTTTTCAACTTCGCAGTGATAAGTACAGTTATTTTTTTGGACCACTGTCGGGGGCCCTCGGTGCGGCCTACAACATTAATGGTCCCCCTATTGTTGTGTACGCAACTTTGCGTGGTTGGGCACAAAAAGATTTTCACACGACAATGCAGGGATATTTTTTTCTCAGTGGTTTGTCGATTTTGATTGGACATGGTGTATCTGGATTATGGACACGTGAGGTTTTTGTTTTCTTCTTGCTTTCCTTGCCCTCGACAATCGTAGCTCTACTATTAGGAACAAAGATCGCAAAAAATGTTCCAATGGTATTGTTTCATAGAATTACAAATATACTTGTCGGTTGTATTGGTCTGTTTCTTGTATGGGAAAATATGTAGCAGATAGGGAGGTATCATGAATGATCCGTGGTCGACCTGGGAACCAGCGACGTGTATGCCAGATCATTGCTTTTGTGAAGCCGTGCGTTTTGGCGAAATCATACGACAACCGAGTAATACATGGTCAAACTTAAGTTTTGTGCTGATTGCGTTTATCATCGGCATCCAAATCTCCATGATCACAGGGTCGCAAAACAAATTAATCCAGCATAAGTTGCTTTCCTCTATCTATGTTTTGAGTTGTTTAGTGGTGGGGCTAGGATCGTTCTTTTATCACGCTTCATTAACGCTCATTGGGCAATGGGTAGACGTCCTAGGGATGTATTTAGCTGTTACTTTTTTTAGTTTGTACAATTTATTTAGAATTTATCAGTGGAAGATGCGGTCCTTCATACTGGCGTTCTTTCTCTCTAATGCTGTTTTGGGGTATATCCTTTATGCTCACACGTGGTCACGTCGATACCTCTTTGGATTATTTGTTGCTCTATTGATTTCCAGTATCTGGTATTCAAACATCAAAATAAAATCGATATTGCGTAACAAAGATCTCTATCGGGCGATTGGCTGTTTTGGGATAGGTATCATGATTTGGATCTTAGACATTACCAAGATTGTTTGCGACCCGTATTTCATCGTGCAAGGCCATTCTATTAGGCACTTTCTCACGGCCGCTTCGAGCTATTTCATTTTTAGGTATTATTTATCAGAAACCTGTACATAACTTTTAATAAGTTTATTACAGGCCCTGATAGCATTAGCGCTGTAAAACGCCAGTGTATCTTTTCTTGGGTCGTAGGCCGCCAGGATGAGGGAGCCAGTAATTTGAGCATGGAGATCATGGGCCAGCTCATCGACTTGCGCTAATTTGGGATATAACTCGCGGCCTACACCGACATAAAGAAGGGAAGTAATTCGCTTTATGACAAGCATGATATAAAAACTTGCTAAATCATCGTGAGAACGATGAATGGCAGTATGGTAGTAATGGTAGAGATAAAATTTACTGTGATGTGATTTTGCCTTAATCCAAAGAAAGAGAATTTTGATATAGTCTGCAACTCCGGCAAAATTTTTATTTAAGCCACCCTTTTCGAGTTCGTAATTTATAAAGCGGATGCTTTCTTGATCCACATATCGGATGGCGGCTTCGAGAAGTGTTGGTCCACTTTTTCCATTAAAGTGATAGTGAACAATACCCAAAGAAACTTTGGCCGCCTTGGCAACTTTTTGCATTGTGATTTGCTCGACCCCCAGACGCTCGCAAAGTTTGAGGTAGGATTCTAGAATTTGAATCTGCTTTGGACTTAATTGGATCTGCTCAAGGGCAATTTTTTCATAGTGCATAGCGCATTAACCTTTGTAACGTACTGATAATTCATAAATATTGAAAATAATTTCAAATGTTTGAAAATATAATTCAAATAAGTTCATTTGTTTTTATATACTTATACTGTATTCGCGATAGCTTGGATAGGAAGCGTAGGGAAGGAGTGGCCCAAAATGTTCTGCGCATATTTGCAAGTCCTAGTATTGGCGGCCATGTTGACAGGCACATGGAGTTGCAATTTTCTAAGGGATAAGACACCGGGAGAAGAGCAGAGTCTTGAAACTGGAAATTTTTCAACGCGTTGTAAGTTAGATATGCGTCGATTCAAAAAACTTTTTGAAGAATCGTTACTCACAGAACTGGATTGCTTAAACAAAAATCTCAATGCGTATATGGAGTTGGTCTCTCGGTCGGACCGTAATCACATTCAATTACAAGATCTGTTGAAATTTGTAGGAAAATTTCATCCGAATGAATATGAAGTCGCTAGGAAAGTATTAACTATGGTGCTCAAAGTGAATTCCGTTTTATTTGGTGATGTCGAGGGTGAGATTCACATACGCAATGTCGAAAAAATGCTGAAACTCGTTTTATTCATAAATCAAGATGGAGTTGCTCTGAGAAATAAATTTAAGTTACTTACAAAAAGGAATTACTTGGAGCAAAAAGACACTATTGCACGTGAGATTATGAAAATTTCAGAATTCTTTCTCTTTAATCTGCAAAATGGTCAGAGGTCTGATGCCCAGTTAGATATTTTGGAATTGGCCGATGCAGTTAAAGGAATTTTCAACTACCAGCTTGTAGGGATTGACTCTGATTTGTTGCGAAGTGTTCTATTTATAAAAAAACTTTTTTTGGGGGGTGATCAGGGCATTTTGACTCAGGAAAATATTCATAATCTTTTCACGAAAGCACCTAAAATTGTCATGTCGATCTTAGATTTTAGCATGCTTGCTGCAAATGAACTTTTAGAAAATCGAGCGACACAGTATCAATTTCTTATCGCCATTAACGAGCTTGAACGTCTTCGATATCCCCATAATTCAGATGAGATCATTGTTTCGCATCGAGAACTTATTGCTCTCTTGTCGAAAATGGTAGCGGGAAAATATGATGTCAACAAATTGGAAGAAGGCCTAATCCATTTTAAGCATAAAATTATTGGCGGAAATCCAGATTGGTACAGCACATTTGATATTAGTGAAATCATAGCTCTTGCGAGAGAAATGGTTGAAACCCTCTATTTTAACAGCGTAACCTACGATCATTTTAAAACTTTTATTGAGCGGCCCAACATCATTACAACACTGGAACGTCCTTTTCTTCCAGAGTACAGTATCATTCCTACCTCTCGTGTTCTGAAATATTGGAATATTTTTGAACACATGCTTACCAGTTATCGTTTTTTCACGGACGAAACAGGCCGACAGATCTATGGTGATTATTATGACCGCCACCTTGCTGGGGTAAATCGGATGGCGATCATGCGGATCGCTTTTAGTAGACTTATACATGCTTATGGGTACCCAAACCCAAACGGAGACCTGGAGCGATACACTCATTTGCTGGACAAGAAAAGATTGAAAAATTTCATGTATGAGTACAGGGGAGTTCTATATGAGTTACGTCTTTTATCTGCAGAATTGGAACGAACAATTAATGAAATTAGTATGGGGGCCGATCTCTTTCAGGCCCATTCAGATGATGATTTCGCAATCAATGAAGATGAACTGACCGAGTACATAGGCCTTATTTTGGCCTCTAATAAAGTTGGCCGTGAAATAACGAAAAAACTTACTAGCGAATGTCTATTGATTCCTGGCCAAAATGGAGGTTTTGATATCCCCTGTTATCGTGAACAATTTTATCGAGTTTTTTTTCATGAGCTTAAATTAGATCGTTATTTTCCCAAACTCTATTATTATTACGTGAGTGGTGAGGCATCCGAAACATGGGAGCATTTACTCAATCTTGAAGGCAACTCACGGATAATTGCGGATGATCGACTACCTATGACACCAGTCGATATTAACCGTCTTGTGACATCATTCTCGCAACTCGAATCAATGATAATCCGTTTTGATGACAATCATAATAATTATCTAGATAACGTTGAAGTAGATACGGGTTATCATCATTTTAAAAACATTATTATGGCGTTGGCAAAACTCAATGAAGAGCGTGATGGCATTATTAAATCGATTTTTCTTTTTTTGATAAAAAAGAAAAGAATTCCAAAAAAGGTTGAGTTGCTCACATTTCATATCTTTGAAAACAAAAAAAAGATCACGGCCTCTCGATATACTATCGGGCTTGTGCTGGCGAATATAATCAATAGATAAAGGAGCTTGCCATGATGACTATGCCAGGGATTGGATTTGAACAAGAAAATTTATTTTCAATCATGGAAAGCATGAAAGAGCAGGATACGAAATGGCGTGAAGGACAAACATTTTGTCTGGTCTACGATGGTGGACAGGAGATAAATGATGTTAATAAGCGCGCCTATAATTTATTTATGTCTGAAAATGGATT
>CAYHRT010000127.1:0-2321 GCA_964359085.1 uncultured Bdellovibrio sp.
ACATCTTTTTCATCTTTTTTTTTCACCGTGGTGGCATGGGCCTTATCCATGAAAGATAATTTCTCCATCAGATCAGAGGATTTTTTCCAAAAATCTTCTTCCATGGCCAAGCCAATATATTTTTTCAACGACAAAAATTCTTCTGCTTCGACCTTAACGCCACCATTCTTTTCTAATTCTTTTTTAATCATTTGATATTGTGACAATGTCACACTTTTCCCCGTCTGCATTTCAACCAAACCATACACCAACTCTTCAAAGGATTTGGCACGATTTAAAACGGGTAAAATTTCTTTGCCTCCGGCCGGCGCCTGAAAAGTCGACTTCGGTGGTGTCGGAGACGGAAGATTGGGATGGGGTTCAACATCCTCCCTGTACTTAATTATGGCTTCATTGATGCCAACGGCGCCAAGGTAGCCCCCTGTTACCAAAAACATCGGAGCACAGACATCCCCAGTCTGAGAATGCATGGGTTCGACTACATCGGCACCATATTCAGCACCAATCACTGCCCCAAAGGCTTGACCAACAGGACGCGACACTGACCAATACCCAAGTTCTCCACCAATTATGGCACCCGCAGCAGCACCTGCAGATACGGCAGCAGCACCTGTTGTGACCATAACCACACCAATTGCAGCACTGATGGCCGCAGATAAAAGCCAGGCGGCCTTTGTCGCCCGAATGGCATCGGCCTTCATAGTAAGAAGTTCAATCTCATGCGCCAGGGCATCATACTGAAGTTCCAATCCTTTCAATTGTAAATTTTCTTCTCCGACGTCACTGACACAAGCGGTCTCGGTGCCACTTCCACTTCCGCTGCTACTTCCACTTCCATCGTTGGACGTCAAATGATCTAAAATATCACCTCGCTTTTTGTGATGCTTCTCGATGATGTGTAGTCTTGATAGCGATACACCTCTATTTGTTCCGCTCCCGCTCCCACTTCCACTTCCGTCAGTAGTGACGGACTGATGACATTCATTACTGCCATTCAAATCGGCTTCCATCTTTCTGTAGTAACTTTGCAGATGATCAAAGATCATGAGTTCAGTGTAGAGAGAGATAACGCTTCCAAGAGAAAAAACTAAGTTATCAAGCCAGATAAGAGGCAACACGCCTCCAACTCCCGCGGTGGCATAGGCGGCCATGGGATTGCGACAAACTACTGGCATGAGAGAGCCAGGAATGTAGTGCGAGATGAAAAGTAGATAGTTTAGGCTGAAGTCACCAAGCTGATTGCCGAAACCGAATTCATTTTTTGATTTCTCTAATTTTTTTTGCTTGTAGCTCTTCTGATCGCTGGTATTTTCAGATTTCTCAATTGCCAATTCTTTGTCTTGATGTTTGAGAGTCTGTGCCATTATCGGATTAACTGCCAACAAATAACAAAGAACGATCGTCATTATTCTAGCAAAAAGGCCTTTACTCACGAGGAACCTCACTGACAATATTTTAATAAGCTTATTGTAAAATCAGAGTGTTAGAAATGAAAGCAAGGGGAATTGATGCCCCTCTTTTTGGTTAACAAATAAGTGGATTACACGGATAATCATGGGCCTTACATTTGTTTCTTATAATACCCTCTGAGTGCTCCAATCTGCATTTCCGTTAGTCCTTGTACATATGTTTTAAGAACAAAAAACCTGTAAAGTATCTCGGCCGAAATTTGGCGAGCCTTAGGCGTATTTAAATAGAGTAACAGAAGGGCCAGGCCAAACTCAGTTATGTCAACTTTACGCGATTTCCTCTTCCGCCCCTCAGCCCCAGCTAAGTAACTGTTTTCAATAAAGTTTTCATTCAGTCCCAATTTGGACTGAATGGATAACTCTTGATGACATTTTCTTATAGCGCGCAGAACATGCTGATGTTGTAATGTAAATCTATTGGCGATAATAAGCGAATCCGTAACCGGTCCAAAAGGTGTGTCGCGTATCCATACATCTCCCATCACATACTGATTGACCAAATCTTTGAGGTGCGGTGGGCGGGTTTCAAAGGGAACATCTATCCGAAAATTTGTGTTCATCAAGACTCCTTCATCTGTTTTTTGTAATAACCTCTGAGTGCCCCAATCTGCATTTCCGTCAATCCTTGTACATAGGTTTTAAGAACAAAGAATCTGTAAAGTATCTCGGCCGAAATTTGGCGAGCCTTAGGGGTGTTCAGATAGAGCAGCAGTACGGCTAAGCCAAACTCAGTTATATCGACTTTTCTAGACTTCCTTTTGCGCCCCTCAGCCCCAGCTAAGTAACTGTTTTCAATGAAGTTTCCATTCAGTCCAAATTTGGACTGAATGGATAACTCTTGATGACATTTTC
>CAYHRT010000127.1:2421-11392 GCA_964359085.1 uncultured Bdellovibrio sp.
AAGTTTCCATTCAGTCCAAATTTGGACTGAATGGATAACTCTTGATGACATTTTCTTATAGCGCGGAGAACATGCTGATGTTGTAATGTAAATTTATTGGCGATAACAAGTGAATCCGTGACTGGGCCAAAGGGAGTATCGCGTATCCATACATCTCCCATCACATACTGATTCACTAAATCTTTAAGGCGCGGTGGGCGGGTTTCAAAGGGAACATCGATTCTATAATTTGAATTCATGATCTCTCCATCTCTAATAAAAGCATTGGAGTCAGATGTAGTAGATTGATGTTCCTGAAACAAGCAATACGGCCAGTGCAAAGATTTTTTTTCACTTATGAAAGATCTTTTATTCGGCCGTCTCACCTATGCGATGCTCTAACATAGTCCTGCAGTTCAAATAATCATAACGATCTTGCATACTCGCTACACATTCCGTGAGCTTTTGAGACTTGCAATAAATAAATTCTTTATCGACAGTCTTACAAGTGCCAGACCAATCATATTTTTCTTTCCCACTGCGTACATCCGGCAAAAGCTCAGAAATGTTTTTTGCTGTGGTAATACTAGGACATTTTAGATCATCGTTGAAATGTTTGACGTTTGCTTCCATACATTTTGAAAGTTTAAATTGACGGCAATGTTGATACTCCACTTGGCAATGGGCGCAAAGTGAATAATCGAGTTTGCGCATTTCTGCATCTTGGGCCCAGCTTACCCTCATCATAAGCAAGAATAGTGATAACAAGAAAAAATTTAGACAATAATTCAATCAAAAGCTCTAGAGCTGAATGCGATAATTGAGCAGAATTTTTTGCTTGCCATCAGTAACATTGACTGGCCCGAGATCGATGATCTTCTTCGGAACATCCGGAGTGGCAAGTTTTTTCACCACAACCTTCAAAGTGTATGCCCCTTTGTCTAAGTAGAAATCGCGAATACGGAAATCAGCAGGCAGAGTACTCCAGTAGCGTGTATCGGCCTTTTCTGAAGCCTCAATGGCCTTGCTGGCCCCAACGTATTGGAGAACAGCGGCCTGCTTAGCAAAGAAATCGCCCAGTTTTTGCTTAGTCAAACTATAAGTGCCATAAGAAGCCGCGATGGCCGTGAGATGTTTGGATGCCAGACGAACACCCAGCTTGGTATAGCGAGAAGCCGAGTCTTCAGCGATAGCTTCGCTGGCCACATCGAGAAGGGGATTGATCAGAGGGACGTCCATCTCATGGACGAGCTTTCCTTGACCATTGAAAACTTGCAATGTGGTGAGATCATCAATCGCCTGATTTTCCATCACTGGAAGTTCAAAACTAATGGCCAAGCCATTGGCGGCAATTTGTGTCGTGGCCACCCCTAACTGCGTTCCTGCAGGGGAATAAGTACTTGGCGGAGGCAGCAATCCTAATTGTGCACCGGCAAATAACATAATGACCTGGGAGCCGATCTTGGCCACCGCTTTCTGACCCTCGGTTGGATTATCCGGAGTAAGCGCACTCTCCAAACTGTAATAATGTTTCTCGGGAACTTTTCTGGGAATCATGCCAGTCTGAAGAACAATTCCCACATTGGCGCGATTTCTCAACTTTGCGACTTCACCTATGGCCCGTTCGGTAGCATGAATCTGCTTGGCCACAGTTTGTAATTCACCAGGCCGCATACTCTTGGTCAATTGCAATATTTTAGTGTCTAAAAATAATTCTAAATTATGAGTGAACGAAGTTGGTTTAGTATAATTCGTGATTACTTCTTGCTCACCCAAAGAGGCAAGTTTATTAAAGTCGCTTTTAAATTTTGGCGCAATGGTATTGTAGGTCTTGTAAGCATTGTAATTTCTAAAGAGGACGAGCTTGGCATCCTTATAGAGTTGGAGAGCAATTTGATCGTCTTCGGAGCGTTCGAAAGCTTCATGGATCATGCCGCCAAAAACTTTGGCAAGCAGATCATTTTTAAAAACTGACCGACCGGCACGATCACCCTGAATAGATTTCAAATAGGAATCCCAATCTAAAAGCTCGGCACGAGCGCCCATCAATTCCAGACGACGCTCGCTTGCAGTTAACTTCTTGGGCGGAACATCCTTTATAGCATCTTTTTCGGAAATCTTATATCCCTCATACTCTCCCTTGAGAAACAAGAGATAGTGATTGAGTGCCAAATAAAAATGAATGAGTGAACGTTCATAAGAAGCCCCGGAGTATACGTCGTAATTTTCATTGGCCAACACACCCTTGGCGGCACTGGAAATACTCACGGTAAAAAGTTTCTGATGAATTTCTTTGGCCTTGTTTAACATTTTGGTGGATTGAAAGTAGGCACCCTTGGAGTTGTAGAGAAGCCCCAACTCCATGGCTTGAAGTAAGGCCACATTTTCTGTTTTATAAAAATCCGATTTCGCCACATAATCGATGGCTTGATCCCAATTGGCACTAGAGATAAGCGTTCGCAACTCCGCCCTTTCTTTTAAACCGCCAGTGGAGCAACCCACAGACACGAGGAACACTAAAACCAAAACGAAAAGATAATTCGTCTGCGCTTTCATATCAATTTGCCTTATCTTTGAGAGTAATGGGTGGCAAGGCGATACCTTTCCACCCATTAATTTCTACCAGCCAGTTTTCTTTTGCTCAGAGAACTTGGACAATTTGGTGCGAACACGCAGCACCTCAACCGCCTTCTCAATTTCAGTCATACGAACATTGACCGAATATTGCTTAATGGTTTTACCATCACGAGACTCTGGCTTCATATACACATTGCCAAAGACCATCAGTTCGGCGCCCGTTTGCTTGCCTACTTTTTTGGCATCACCGGGATCAACCATGCCATCATTTTGATAGGTGATTTCTTTTAAGACAGCGTCGCGAGCTGCGGCATCAATCAAGGTGAAATCCCCAGATGAAGAAAATTCATTCAACATCTCATCATTAATGTCATTAATGGGGAAATAGGCCTCTGAAGTCATATTCTGAACATCGGCAATGAAAATTTTAGGTGCAGCGCCTTTCTTTCTAAGAAAAGTTTGAAACCCTTTGTGGTCTTGAATCTGTTTCAAGATATCACGCACCACCTTTTCGGTATCCCCGGCGACCCATTGATCAGTGATTTCCATGGCCTTTTCGTCCGACTCCGCGGCATCAACACGCTTGGCCTTAAATCCACAACAACCTGCACTCAACATCATACTTGCTAAAAGTAATGCTAACAGTAACTTCATATTGCAACTCCTTATTATAAAATTGACTGATTAAAGCTGGCCCTGTTTTGCTTTCACAAAATTTTCTGAGGCATCATTTAAGGCCTTCTTCACATTTTCTTTGGTGCCTGGATCATCGACCGCATTGACTACGTGATTGGCGGCCTCATCAATGGCCTTTTGCAATTCTTTCGTAGGCATTCTCACCAAGGAAGCACAGGTAAAACCTATATAATCCTTTTTTGCGCCTTTGCTCATCTGATAATCGCGCTTTTCCCAATAGGTTTTGGTAATGCTGGCACCATGGATCAGCGCCATAATTTTTTCCGCTAGCGTATTGGACACAAACTCACGCAGCGGCTGGGTCTTTGGATTGTTGGGATCAATGCTCGGGGAACCTTCGGTGCTGGCCCCTAATTGCTTATCAATAAAGGTGGCGATTTCACCGGCAATGTCGGCCTTGGCATTGGCCTTGGCCAAGTTGCAGGCGATTTCACGACTTACTTTGGGTTCGGTCTCAAATGAGAAGAAACGGAAGTCAGCACCGTCTTTGGCGGTTTTGCCGTATTCCTCGGCCCATACTGTTGCGTCCTCAACCCACCCCGGACGCACATTAGAGCTGGCATCCCGCACTTCATAGTCCTTCTTAATGGTTTCGTGTTCAACTTCCACCAATTCTTTTTCTTTCTTGGTGCTACTACATGAGGTAAACACCAAAGCAAAAGCCAAAAGCATCACTGTCTTTTTCATAGTCCATTCTCCTTTAATTCATTAATCCATATTCAAAAGAACTAAGTTGTCCTTCAAAAATTGTTTTAATTCTGGCAATGCCTTGGCGAGGCACTGATTAAAACTTCGTCCGTTTTGCACGATGGTGTGATCAAGTCCACCTAACTTCGTCCCGGCCTTGTCCATTGATCGAACAGTCAAAATAAATTTATGCTGTTCAAAGCCTGCCACTTGCATATGTTCCTGCTCATGCACCAGTTCGCCTTGAACGCTATATAGATGGGAAGCCCCATCATCAACCACAACTTTATAATCATTATCGGTCAGAACACCCGATACCAAATTTTTTAAATCCTGGGCCTCTTTTGGTGCTTCAAACTCGACAAAGACGACGACATTTTCTTTTCCCTTTTCACGTTTCTTACCTAAAAGTTCTTTTAAACTGACTTTGGCGGGATAGGGCCCTCCTGCCAAGATAGAATAACGTTGGTTTAGGGCCTCACGTTTTTCATTCAGCTTCAAGGCCTTATTCAAAGCAGATCGACGGCCATCCTTGACCAACTCTTCCATCTGAGTATCGAGCGGTTTCATCTCGTCACGAAAACGCCCCAGGGCCTCTTCCTTATTAAGTGAGGCCAGTGCGAAAACCGATTTCAATTTTCTATCATCATAGGTCTTTTTAATCACAACCCCTTTCAATACTTCGTCGGTTAATTCCTCAATTTGCTTGGCCGTCGTTTCGTTCACCTTTCCGCTCTCAAGACCATTGTTACTCGACTTAGTGTCTGAGGTCGTTGTCACAGTACTCGAACCCTTCACACGAGTTTCAAAAAATTGGGCAATGCTATTTCGAGCATTAGCTTCGGCCATCATTTTACCTGGGCCCTCGCCTACCGCGCACATTTCCTGCTCGCTGCAACCATCCTGAGGGGAATCGATCCAGGCAGGACGCCCACCCACACCATCTTTAGCCTTACTCTCAGAAGTTGAGACAGAGGAAGTCGAACATGCGCTCAATACGAACAAAGCAACACACAAAACAGCTACGTTTCCAGTATTCATGATTGTCATGATTGTAGGACTCCTAAAATTGATTAGGAGAAATCCTAACTCGAAAAGAGTTTTTCGTCCGCACTTTTTTAACGGCCATGAAGATACAGACGAAAAAAATATACCTGACTTTTTAACTCTGCGACATCATCAGAGATTTTTGTTGGCAAAATCCCAATTGATTAAATTCCAAAAGGCCGCCACATAATTAGCACGAGCGTTGCGATAATCAATGTAATAGGCATGCTCCCAAACATCGATCGTAAGAATAGGTTTTTGCCCTTCAGTAAGAGGGCATCCGGCATTAGATGTATTGACGAGATCGAGGTCACCAGCGGTTGTTTTGACTAACCATGTCCATCCTGAGCCAAAGTTACCCACGGCCGAATTGGCCCATGTCTCTTTGAACTTCTCAAAACTTCCCCATTTCTTCTTGATCAGTTCGGCCACTTTTCCTGTAGGCGCACCACCTCCCTTGGGGGTCATGCAATTCCAGTAGAAGGTGTGATTCCACACTTGGGCAGCATTATTAAAAATAGGGCCTTTGGCCTTTCTCACAATCTCCTCAAGCGACGATTCCGCAAACTCGGTGCCCTTGATGAGTTCATTGAGCTTGGTCACATAGGCGGTGTGATGCTTGCCATAGTGAAAATCAAGCGTTTCAGGCGAGATATGAGGCGCAAGAGAATCTTTGGGCCAAGGTAGTGCTGGTAATTTATGTTCCATAACTAAGTCCTCCTCGTACATATTCTGTATATATAAAGATCTATTATACCGGAAGGTAGACGTCCGCCCGGTAGAAATCAACTGTTGTCTAACCAATTTCTAGATATGCAAGAAATCTTAAGGTGCCTTAGCTGGTGCCTTTTCCTCTTCAAAGAAAATGGGATAGGCCGTCTTTAAGTAACGCGACGAAAGCATCTGAAAGATATCAGCGTTAGCATCAGATGCGATATCGTTATTGGGGACCTCATAGCTATCATCCAGGTTTTTGGCAAGTGTATTCCCCCCCCCCGCATCAAGGGACGCGGCCCCCTTATCTTCCTCTATGCTCCCAAAATTGAGGCCATCCAATCCGTTGCCTGCAGGAACGGCAGCAGCAGCAACTTTATTGCCATTGGCTAAGTTCTCTGCCAATTTTTTCTCTAAATCTTTCTGAGATACTGGTTCAACCGGTGAAGCAGGCATCAAACTCGCGGCCGTCACACCTTTCGCCGCTAGAAGGTCATTGGCCTTTTTAAAAAGACTCTTCAAGGTCTTAGTTTGCGTCCCAGCAAAATCAATGGGAGGCTTTTTATTTTTTTCTCTGTCCTTATTAAATTTCTTTTGCAAATCACGAATTTTCTTTTTAAGACCCCGCGCAGCGCTGGCTAAAATTGTTGCATTAGTAAGTGTCCCCTGTCCCATAGTTTTTTTACCCGCCATTCCACTATTGAGACTTTTCAAACTTCCACCTAAACCAGTCAACGAGGACAAATCCAATGTTGCAAGGGTCGAGTCCAAACTATTTCCAACATCCTTGCATCCTCCCTTTCCATCTCCGCCAGCAGGGCAAGGATATGTCTGATTTCCTGGTAATGGAGGAGGCGTCTCAAAAAAACTATCATCTACCAATACACTACTGCTGTAAGGGACACTTGTATCTCCGGGACTTTGTGCACCAGTGGTGGAACTATCCACTAACTTTAAAATACTGTCGATTCTGCCAATCTGCTCGCTTAAAATATCAATTACCGCCAACTTGGTATACGTGGCTTGAGTAAAAGCCAAACCGCTGGCCAACATATTCCACCAAAATCTCTTGGCGGGAGTTGAAAATGCGCCATCAGCTGCAACAGATGTTGCTTTTAGAATGCCCATTAAAACAAGAACTCCCGCGCCCGCAAGTCCTATGGAATTAGTTATTATCTGATTGAGTACTAGGCCCGAATCCTCGCTCTTGTTCTCTATGGCAACGGCCTTGTCCAAAATGATGTTTAAAAAATCGAACTGATGATCAGATAATATCTCATCCCCATAGAATTGTCGTAATTTACGATAATCATTCAAGGATAATTTTTCTTGTTCCCCCTTGAGATCTATTTCCGTTTGGGCCTGAGTTATTTCACGCTGCACTTCCTCCTCATTTATAAGATAAGATACATCTGATGGTGTTTGATGAAAAAATATGCCAGCAAACTTTGTGACCTCGAGATAATGGTTTAAGCTCAGCGCTCCATATCCCTGATACATTTGTCCAGAGGGCCATCGTAATACTTCTGATGGCCCTCTCTCACATGTCCGACGTGTAGGATTATAATATTCTTCGGGAGACGGTAGACTTCCTATATTACTGGCCGGCGCAGGATCACCGGCCAAGACGGTGTTTGGCTGATTAAAAGTGACTACTTTTGCTTCAAGCAGGGTCAATACAAATAATGCGGGAAGGACGTAGGGAGCAGCGGGACCCGCTGACGCTATTCCGTATACCAATTTAAACGCAAGAGCAAGCTGTGTCACATAAGCTATATAGCCAGTGCGCTCAACTATAGAGGGGGCAGGTGTGGGATCAGACATTTTTGCTTTTAGGGTAGCAACTTCTCCTTCAACAACGGCCAATTTTGCCGTCAAAGCTTGGATTTGTGTTTCACATACTGCAGTTGTTGCAGGCGGTACAGCACACCCTGCGCCAGCTGTTTCAATTGCTGGTATAGCTCCCACTGCAGCGGTTTCAATGGCCGTATCCTCCGCAATATCTTTAAAATATCCCACCGCTTCAATAATGGCGGCGATGGCAAAGGCCGAACCTGCAGCAAGCGCCAAAGCAAACTTCCAAGTAGCTGCCGTTTTGGCACTTTCGAGAGCATCTTTTTGCGCTTTTAGGTACTCTCTTTGATCACAGGCTGAGATATCACCAATCGCGCCAGAACCACTTCCTCCTCCGGTGGCACACCCATCCTTCACCTTACTAACTTGATCATGCCGATATTCAATCTTATATTTTAATTTTCCCACATTCATCGCGAAGCCGACAATCGATGCAATTTCTCCACCAAGCAGTGCGGCAGCACCCAAAGCAGAAGCAATGGTTGAATAACCACAGATTGCCACTGAGGTACAACGGATCACTTGAAACATAAAAATTAGCGCCACCCCCCAGGTAATCAATATGCTCACATAGCCCTCAGAGATCATCCAAGCATCCCCATCTTCAATATCAACAGTATTGATCTTGCATTTTATACCGCCAGCATCATTGTTTCCCTCCTCTGGGGGAGTATAGTCTTTACAATCAGCGAGTCGCTCATCGGCTGCCGCTGCAGCTGTTGAAATGGCTCCCCAAGAAAACACTCTATATTCCTGAACTGGACTTAATTGGGTCAACATCCATACCAAAAACAGAGCGATGACTTTTCTTGAAGTCTGCAAAAAATTTTTCATCACTTTTGCTCCTCAAAGAGAACGGGATACGCTGATTTCATGTATCGTGACGTCAGCATTTCAAAAAGCGAAACAGCGGGATTTGTTTCTATATCATTCGATCGAATAACCAGAGAACTATCAATGGCCACTTCTCCCTCTGTACCGGGATTGATTCCGACATCCGAGTCAAGAGATATAGCGGGATTTGCGTCAGCATTTTGCAAGGTAAAGGCGGCGAAAGGATCGGCGGCAACTCCGGCAGTCGCTCCAGCTTGACTCTTTGTGGTCGCCTCGGCCTGCACTTTCTCGGCAAATCTTTTTTTATCTTGCTCCGACAATGCGCCCTGATGTTGCATGGAAGCCAAGAGCGATTTGGCATCGCTTTTATTCGCTTTGAGAATAGCATGGGCCTTGGAGTACATCCCTTTTAACATATCGCCTTCCACCTTCTTAAAATCCATCGGCGGCATATTGATTCTGCTGCGAGATTGATTGTATAAATTTTTGGCGTCTTTCAACATTTTCTTGGCACGGGCAGCGTTGCTGGCCAAGCTCTTAGCGGCTTGCATAGCTTTGGGAGTAATGTCCCTAGAGCCCCCCA
>CAYHRT010000128.1:0-11295 GCA_964359085.1 uncultured Bdellovibrio sp.
ACCCTCCACCTGACCCATTCCACGCGTTGACATAATTTTTGTACTGATCTCGAAGATCACGTAATTTATTTTCTAAAAAAAAATAGGAATAGACTTCTGCTCCGAGGGCGACAACGGCAGTAGCGGAAAAAATCATTCGAGAGGTACATCCGGCACGCGGGTCCTTTGCTCCCAAAAAATTGAAGAGTGCCATAGTGGTGGCCATGCCGGTGATCCCGGCCTGAATTCCCGAAATCCAGTCTTGTGCCGCCCCTCCATTTTCGCCAAGGGCCGTGCTGCCAAGAGCGTTGTTATTGATACATTCTTGCGTACCGGCCCCACTACCTTGGCATGCTAAAAAATTATCGCGCATTTGTTGCCTTTCCTGTGTGGTCTGGCAACGGCATACCTCATTATCACCATTAAATGTGTAGCCCTCGGCCGACTTGGCTTCGCAAGCTGTGCGAGCGGCGTCTACGTCCGCGCCTGAGCACTCGGCTTGGGCATTTTGGATAGGCCACAGGGTAAGCTGCAGTACCGCGGCCAAGACCAGCGTGCCGGTGCAGCTATGATAGGTTTTTTTTATGATAGATTTCATGTTTAGAGATTTCATTCGGCGATCCCGGCGTCACAGTTTGATTTTAAATAATATTTTGCCAGAGAGCGCCGGCCTTTGCACTTGGCAATTCTTGCTATTTGAAGCTAGTATGCGACTCAATCGTGCGGAATCTGACTGATTTAGTAGAAAAGGCGCAAGTAATAATCTCTGGTACCGGCGGAGATGAAGGCAATTTTTGGTGCCATAAAGTTGGGGCGTTTCGGTATGGGAAGATTTGTGAAGTTTATCGTACTAGTCTTTTGGTTAGTCTTTTGGGCGAGCATATATTGTACCCAGGCAAGCGAGGAAATCCTCGAGATCAGGCCCGGTGATGTCATTCTCATCTCACTGAACTGTTCTGTTTGCCCATTGATCGAAAATGAAACCGATTCGCCTTATTCTCATTCAGGCATTATCGTTCAAAAAGAGTCGGGCGTAGTGATGGTGGCCCAGGCCCTTGGTCGTGGAGTCCATCACGTTCCCCTGGATCAATTTCTAAGCACTATCCGACCCGAGGGTGTCGCCCATATTTTTCGGACGCGCGAATTAGATCAGCTCTACCACAGAAATCCTGAGGCCTTTAAAAATTTTGAGCAAGACCTTTGGAAGACCTATCAAGAGCAATTTTTAGGGTTGCCCTTTGATCCCTATTTTCTATGGGAAAACAGCGATACTGAGAAGAGGGAAAGGCTTTATTGTTCCGAATTTGTGGCCAAACTGTTAAATCATTCTCTTCACCGTGAGATTAGGCCCGTGCCCATGGATTTTTCCCGCAACTTTGCCGCATGGTCGCGGCTCTTTCGTGGTGCTGTTCCCCAAGGAAAACCTGGGCTAGCACCTTCTGATTTTTCCAAAAATCGTCTCTTGTTCTTCGTCAATGCTCTGTAAGCATCAAGCCATCAGAAAGGGTAGGGCTATGAGCACAATGAGGTGCGACCACCAAGGAAATCGCTTAAACGCAGTAAGATCGATTTGTAATTCCTGAGCCTGATCCTGATAACGATACTCAAACTTGAGGATTGGAGTACGGATATCCGATGCAGTGTCAATATCGATCCTTGGTGCCAAGATGGCACCAGTATGAATCGATTTTGATTCATAATTGGTATCGTTTTGTTCCCAATTCAGGCCTTTCCCTCCTGTTGTCCGTTCTGATAGTGGGGTAGAGCAATATTGAGGCCATGCTTTTAAACAAAATTCAGTTTTTGGCACTATTTGCCGATAGGTGCTAGGTCCTGGGCCAAATGGATGGTCTAGGTGAGCGAGATTTCAAGGAAGATATGGGTCTGAGGGTTAACACTAACACTCTATCAATGGCCGGCCAACGAGTGCTTGGCAATTCAAGACAAGATAAGGAGCGCGCACTCACACGGATGAGTTCTGGCGAAAGAATTTATGAGGCCTCCCAAGATCCTTCAGGTCTCGCCATTTCAGAGAAAATGAAATCGCAAATTCGTTCGATGGGTCAGGCAGAACGAAACTCCCAAGATGCCATAAGCATGTTTCAAGTGGGTGAAGGGGCCTTGAGCACCATTCATGATCTTTCCTCTCGTCTGCGGGAGCTGGCGTTACAATCGGCGACAGATACTGTGGGTGATGGCGAACGACTGATGGTGGAACGTGAATTTCAGTCGCTCAAGCAAGAGATTGGTCGTATCAGCGCCTCTACCGACTTTAATGGCCGCAAACTGCTCGATGGCAACGGCCAGTTCTATGAAATGCAAGTGGGCATCAATAATAATCAGCATGAGAAAATTAATTATAATATGGCCCATATCTTGCGCAAGGCCGATATCTTTGGGGCCGCCAGCACTTCGGTTGCCACCAAGGATGGGGCGCAACAGGCGATCAACGTAGTGGCCAATATGATTGATGAGATCTCAAAGAGTCGTTCCGAAATTGGTAGCATCACGAATCGCATGCAGAGTGCTATTCAAAGTGTGATGATCAGTCGAGAGAATTTATCGGCCGCCAATTCCAAGATTCGAGATGCCGATTATGCCCAAGAAACGGCCGCGAGCGTGCGGGCCGGTCTTTTAACCGATTCAGGTACCGCAAGCTTAGCGGCCATTAATGCTTCCCCCAGCATGGTTTTGCGTTTGGTCAGTTAGCAGGCCGTTGAAAAAGGTGCATCTGCCGCGTTCTCGTCTTCAAATCGCCCTCGACGTACTCTTCAAGTACGCCTCAGACGATTTGAAGGCCTCGGCCTTGCATCTGCACCTTTTTGAACGGCCTGAAATAGTCTTTTTCAACACCCTGTTAGACTTCATGTAAAATTTTCCTAGAACAGACAGGATCACTGACAGCAGCGATCGTGATTGCTAATGAGGAGCAAAAAGTTTTGGGGGTTAATACTATGAAAAGCAAAATATTAATGAGCGGGATAGTCTTTGGGATGTTGTTTAGCGCTATGAGTCTAGGAGCGGTGGAGAGACCTAACTCACTTTGGGGACAGTGCCGTCCCAGTGCGCATGTCGACCAAAAATTCACACTTCAGGGAATTGAAATTGATCTTACGGGAACTCTTGTGACGTTGGATGTGGAAGGACTTGATATGGTGTTGAAGCAGGGCCAGCTTGAGATCGTTCTTGGCCATACTAAAGAGTTTAACCTGAAGGCCTGTAAGAATGGTGGGTTGACTGGTTTTTCCGAACGTTTTGAAGTGGCCCAAGCGGTGAAGCTGACGCGCAAAGAAAGAGTCGGGATTTGCCGCCCGCAGCTCTTTGGGCTCCCCTACACTGGTTATGGACTAGATTGGTATCGCGAAGTATCGGCCCAATATGCAGTGCAGGCCCCAGAAGGAACTATTGCTATTCAGGGCGAAGGCACGGAATGGTATTCTACTTTGAGCGATTGCCTGGCCCGCCAATAGCCTATCTTGCATAAAATATTGGCACTTTTCATTGAGAGCGGTTTTTCTTTCCTTAAGGTCAAGGGCCAAAATGTCCTAGAAGTACTTGAAAATTAAAGCGTCCTTGGGTGCTTCAGAATTATCTGAATAACTTTACAATATTCGTTTTACACTGTGTTCACTAGGATGCTCATGAATTCCGACAGAAAAATCGATGGTCTCAAAAATACTTCTCTCCTCATCGTTCTTGGACTCTTGGTTTTTTCCATTTTTATGGCGGCCGATGGTTTGTCAGAGGAGCTTCTTGTTTATCCAGTAATAATTACGCGCTAAAATCATCAACAAAAACATCTTGTTAGTGCTTTCCAGGGAGACGCTGCGCAGTGCGGCGTGTGGCTCCTGATGTTTTGCGCTAAACCCTCGCCATTGTTGTTTTGGGTTTTTATTTAATTGGAGGAAGTTATGATGAAAATGATGACGTCTTTATTATTGGCATTGCCGATGTTTATGGTGCAAGGTCTTTTGGCCGCCGATGCACCCGCTTCAAATGTAATTGATTTGGTTGGAAAAGAAGCTAATGTGGGCACCATTTCAAACCCCGAGTACACCAAGGCCTCTCAGACTTTTGTTTTCAAGCGAACGGCCAAAACCGCTCCAATCGTGACGGTCAATTATGAATTGTTATTTGTGCGCACCGAATGTGTTGAGGCCGATGTTGAGGTGACGGCAGTGCCTGAGCTTAAGCAGACGGTCTGTACCGCCAATTTGAATTTAGGCCATGAATGTACCGAAATGGTCTTTGAGGCCTATCAAACGGCCAAGCGTGTATGTAAAAAGCAAGGTTTGGTTCTCGATCGCGCCAAAAAATCATTGGTGTTAAATTTTAAGAAGGCCGTGAAGCTAACCGCCACGGGCGATGAAACTTTCGAAGTCAATGTGGCACAAACTTCGATGCAAAATACCAAGTCTGTACTGCGTGGGCATGCCTTGGAAACTGATTCCGTTTATTCTGCAAAAGTCGGAAGTGATGAGATCAAATTTAAGGCCGAGTAGTTCTCTAGTCCTCTAAGAATATAAACGTCAAAGGCCCATTTTTTATGGGCCTTTTTTATTTTTAGCAGTTAAATTAGCTAAATCTTGTACCTTACAAGATGGCTTTACCTCCTCAAATGAAAATATGATTTTTAGTAGTTCGCTTCGATTTAAAATTATGCTGCCGGTGGTTGTTCTCAGTACCCTGATCTTGCTTACCGGGATTTTCTTTAATTTTAGATCTGGGAAAATTTTTGTGCGTGAGCAGTTAATCTTGCGCGCCAATCTTTTGGCAAGTGCAACCAAATTTGTGGTTGAATCTTCTCGTGATCCCATTGAACTCCAGCGTTTTGTGGCCTCTTTTCAAGAGAAGTCAGGCGTTAACAAAATTGTCATCGTTGCTGGTAAACCCTTGATGGTAGAGGCGGCGAGCGAGCAACAGTGGATAGGCAAGAGCACAAGCGTTCTTCCTCCTGAATATCAGCACCTGATTGATCAAAGCAAGGTGAATGGTGGCCCACAAGAATTTCAAGATTCCCAAAAGGGAAATATTATTTATACTTTGCCGGTAAAAATCTCGCCCCGGAAAGTTGGTGATTTGGTCTTTATTGATGGTCAGATTTTAATTGAAGTGGCCATGGCCGAAGCCTTGGGAGTCATCCTCAACGTACTCTATCGTCATATTTGGGTCCTGCTCTGTACCGTCCTGGCCATGATTATTATGATCTATTGGGTGATGAAAAAACAGATTTTAATACCGATCAAGATGATCCAAGATTCCATGAGAAAAAGGGCCACCGGGGATACCAAATCTTACGTCGAATACAAGACCGAAGATGAATTAGGCCAACTGTCACAGCATACCAATGATTTATATAAGGCCAATGAGATACAAAAAAAGATTATTGCTGATCAGAAAAATACCGTGGCCATGAGTTCCAGGGTTTTGGCCTTAGCGGAAATTTCGGGAAGTATCGCCCATGAAATTAATAATCCCTTGTTCATTATTAATGGCACTCTCTATAAAATGGAAAAACAACTCCAAAAAGAGGGAATGGAATGCCAGGTTATGAAGGAAGGAATCGTTCAGATTCAGGAGGTCACCGATCATATCGCTAAGATTATGAAGGGACTAAAAAATCTGGCCCATGCAGACAGAAGCGACGGTTTCTATCGGATGAAAATTAAGGATGTGGTGATTGAGACCTTACGTTTATATGAGTCGCATTTGAAGAATCTAGATGTGGAATTACGGCTGCATAATATTTCTGATGCGGCGACGATCTATGGACACCCAGTGCAACTTCAGCAAGTTTTGCTCAATCTTTTCTCTAATGCACTGGATGCCATCGGCGGGTTAGATGAGCGTTGGATAGAGCTCGCGCTTGAAGATAGTAACGATTTTTGGCAGCTCACTATCACGGACAGCGGCCATGGCATTGATCGGGAATTGCAAGATAAAATCTTGAATCCTTTTTTTACCACCAAAGCTGCAGACAAAGGTACCGGACTTGGCCTATCGATTGCGATAGAAATCGTCCGCTATCATCAAGGCGAGTTATTTTTGAATCCCCAGCATTCTCGCACCCAATTCGTGCTGAGATTTAAGAAGTATACCGACGAAGTGGCAGAGCAGTTAAACGGCCTGCTGGGTTTCAAGCATTCTGACAATCGAGGCCACTGAGAGATATTGCCCCAGATCGGCAGGGCGCAAATCTTTCGCTTCTTCCAAAGAAGGCAGCCATTCCTTCAGTTTAGTTTTGGCCACTGGAGTGAGCAGTCCTTCTTTAATTCCTTCTTCGTCACTTAAGTTCAGACGTTTCAAGAAATTGAAATCTTCTTTTTGCAGGTTGATGCTAAATTTCTCTTCTAAATGAAACATGATGTCCATGATGTCCAGTGAGTCTGCGCCCAGTTCACTGATCAGAAGTGTCTTTTCGGTAATCGACGCTTGATCTTTTGCCAAACTTTCTGAAATACATTCAATCACGCCAGTAACTAAAGCTTCACGAGTCAGGGTTGCCATATACTTCTCCTTCATGGGCCACGATGGCCCTAGTGCAGAAGCTGCAGGAGCAAGCTACTGCTTGTATTATTACCAAAGTAAATATCCGCCATCGACGGGCAAGCAAACCCCGGTAATGGCGGAAGAGTTATCCGAGAGTAAAAAGACGGTGGCCTGGGCCACTTCGTCTGCGGTAATTAAACGTTGCATGGGAACTCGCTCGGCCGGATTGTCACCGGTGGTCTCCATACTATTTTTCAACATCTCACTCATCACAGGCCCGGGCAGAATGGTATTGACCCGAATCCCGCGCTTCGCCAGCTCGGCAGCCAAGGCCTTCGTAAAACCTTCCAATCCTGCTTTGGTGGCCGAGTACACGCTGTGGCCTCGAACCATACGGTGAGCGGAGACAGATCCCATGTGAATGATGCTGCCTTGGCGTTTGCGAATCATTGATCTAGACACTAAGCGAGTGAGTTGAATGGCGCCGGTTAAATTGGCGTTAATTTGTTTTTCAACGGCCGTGCCATCAAGGGACATAAGCGGGCCTGGGACATTAATGCCTGAGGCGTTCACCAGTCCTGTGACATTATCGAGTAGCGGCTTGTACTCATTAAAAGTTTGTTCAAGTTCCTGGTTGTTGGTGAGGTCTAATTTTAAACTTTGGCAATTCAATTCGCCTTGAAGTGCCAGCGCCTTCTCGCGCGCCGTATGGTATCCCAAAATGACCTGGGCACCCTGAAGAACGCATTGACGAGCGATGGCCTCACCTATAGCACCTGTCGCTCCTGCGATGAGAATGATTTTCTCTGTAAGCATTTTCATGCGTTCATCCACCGGCCCACGATGAGCGAACCATTTTGTCCACCGAAGCCAAAGGAATTTTTTAAAATATAACGGCCTTTAAATTCTATGGGTTCACCGAAGATATGGCGAAGCTCACAGCCCGCTGCCACTTCGGTTAAATTGCGAGTGGCGTGGAGTTTGTTTTCTAAGAATGAAAGGACACACACCACCGTTTCGATCGCTCCTGCGGCAGAAATGCAGTGACCAATCAAGGATTTTGTGGAAGAGACGGGAACTTGTTTGTAGCGTTCACCTAAGAGCGCGCGGATGGCGGCCGATTCGGCCGGATCATTTTTAGGGGTTGCCGTTCCGTGGGCATTGACGGCATCTATTTGGTCCGCAGTCAGTTCAGCAATGGCCAGGGCCCGCGACATGGACTTAATGGCACCAGCACCCTCAGGGTGAGGATCACTAATGCTATAGGCATCCAAACTATTGCCATAACCTTCGAGGGTGGCAAGAATTTTGGCGCCGCGCTTTTTGGCAAATTCCTCTTCTTCTAAAACTAAGAAACCAGACCCCTCACCGAGAACAAAGCCATCACGATCTTTGTCAAAAGGACGTGAGGCAATATCGGGGGTATCATTTTTTTGAGTCATAGCGCCGATGCGGCAGAAGCCGGCCAATCCCATGGGATTGATCATGGAGTCGGTGCCTCCGGCCAGGGCCACTTGCACATGGCCGGCGCGAATTTTGAGAAAGGCCGTTCCAATGGCATCTGTTCCCGCGGCGCAGGCCGAGATATGCAGGAGCGGAGAGTGATTGATCTTGGCCTCTTGGCAAATGAGATGGGCGCAGATATCCGAAGGCGTATTTAAAAAGGTCAGAGAGTTAGCACCGTCGACATTTTCATAACCCTTATTATGCAGAGAGATGAGGTCATCCACGGCGAAGAGTTCAAGGCCGATACCCATACTAAGAATTGATTTGGCGTGTTCGGGAATGGGTAATTGTCCAAAGGCATGGCGCAGGGCCTCGCGTGCCGCCACTAAGGCAAAGGTGATTTTCACATCCCGAAAATCACCCTCAAGTTTTTTGACTTCACAGGCGATTTTGGTAGGGAGTTCGGCTGGATCAAAACGTTGAATGCGTCCCGCGCCTGAGCGCATGGCAAAAAGATTGCGCGAAAAGTCGGTGACGTTATTGCCGATGGGAGTGACCGCGCCGATTCCTGTGATGACGACTCGTTTATTCATAACAGCTCCGCGGTCATCGAGCATGAATTGGTCATTGATCCTTTCCATGAATAGGTTATTTGATCGTTGCTTCTCTCTTTCAATTTTAAGTTGAGATAGAGGGAGGGTTCAACCACTCCGGCATGAGAGAAAAATGCGCCGCTGGATTGTACCAAGAGAGATTTATTTTCTAACGGATTAAAGGCCTGGTACTTTGTTTCGATATTTATTAAACGAGCAAGTTCTGCACCAGTTTTCTTGGTGGTTAAAACCATGGCCGAGGAAACGTCGACTAACTTATCCAAAAGATCAGGTCGGATGCGCCGGATATGATGCTGGACCAAGTAATTATTTTGATCGGCGGCTGCCCCTACAATGGCATAGTCAACCAGGCCAGTTTGAAGATCAAAAACAGCGCGTTCTAGAGCGGAGAACCATTCGGGAATTCCCGGGTAGGTCATAAAGTAACGACCAGTGATTCCGAGAGTTGCCGAGACGTGATAGAGAGGCATATTGGGGAGGCATTTAAAGGTTAAGAGTGGGTTCATGGCATTGAAACTATCTGTGGAAGATTTCTGCATGTCCAGCATGCCATCGGTTTGCGACAGTTGAGCAATTTTTTGCAAGGGTTTATCTTCGAAAGGCAGAATCCCAACGCAAAGATAGATCCCGGTACGATCTGGATAGTTCGAGTCAGTTATCTTGGCCATGCTCCATGCTTGATGGCAGGCAATCAGTGCGAGCGAATCTTGCTTGGAAAAAAATTTGGAGGCCTTGCGGTCTTTTAAAATTGTTCCGAAATCAATTTTGGTCTCACGTGTGGGACAGGCATTCCACGACATACCGTCTGGTACAACTTGTCCAAAGCCTAAGATGTTTATGTCCTGGCCGGCGCTTGCTCCTGCAGCGCCGGCATTCCGTACATCCTGTATATCAATTATCTGAGTGGGGGACAATTTTTTATCTCCTTCGTCCAGACGCGATAGATATCTTGTCGTTGTTTTTTGATATTATCGGTATTGATGGGTGCCATTTGAAAGTTGATTTTTCCCGTGGCGCGAATTTCTTCGCCACATTTGGCCGTGACACCCATGCGGGCCGCATCCTCCAAGAGGGATTCAATTCTGGCCTCGTAAGTCAGCACTTCACCGGGGGTGGTAGGGCGATAAAATTTCATCTTGTCGACCTGAACCAAGATGGCGCGTACAATTTTGTCATCAGTTTTATTAAAGGTCACTTCCAGGATGAGACCTGCAAGTTGCGCCAGTCCTTCGATAATCATGGCACCAGGAAGTACCGGAAAATCAGGAAAATGGTCATGCAAAATTGGCTCTGTTAAAGTAACGGCCTTCAGCCCACGAGCATACTCTCCTGGCACCACTTCCGTCACCTTATCAACTAAAAAGTATCTCACAACAGACCTCCACTACAGCGCCCCATCCAAGAGAATCGACTGTCCGGTTACATAAGTATTTTCATCTAAAAAATAGGTCATAACATTGGCCACTTCTTCTGCTTTACCTAAGCGTCGAAGGGAGCAATGTTTCAAATATTCGCGTTTTAATTGATCAGAGATCAAGGACGAAGCTCCCTGCTCCAGCATGCCTGGGTCAACAGAGTTAACCTTGATATTAAACTCGCCTAAATCTTTGGAGAGAGCTTCCACTAGGCCGCGCGTACAGGCTTTTGTTGCAGCATAGGCAACAGGTGTGTTGACGGCCTTGTGTCCTATTAAAGACCCCGTGATGACGATATTGGGATTGGCCGCCTTTTGTAAAAGAGGAATAGTTTCTTTGATCGTCAGATAGGTGCCTTTGCCATGGACGTTAAAGGCCTCATCCATCCATGCTGCCGTTTCATCCTCCGTGCCTTCAAAAGAGCGATAGAAGTTGAGGCGATCAGAGTTATTTTTTTTGATTGTCTCGGATGTTTTTCCAACTGTGACGGCCACGCCATCAAGGGGACGTTGGAGATTTTTTAAGTACTCGCGCAGATTCCTGCGCCCCTCGGGGTTGCGCACATCACAGGAAATCCAAGTGGCCTGAGATAGTTTTGAGTTCTTTAGGACAGATGCATTCGGTGGATTAGTATGATAGGTCGCGGCCACCTCATGGCCTTCGTTTAGAAGACTCATGACCAGCGCTTGGCCAACAAAACCGGAACCACCCACCACCAGAAATAATTTTGTCATAATCCACCATCCATGATGATGGTTGCACCACTCATATAGCTATTCTTGCTTGAAACCAAAAAGGCCACAAAACGTGCTACTTCATCAAAGGTACCCGGCCTATGAAGTGAAATTTGTTCCATAAATTCCACGTATTTGTTTTCCGGGATTCCTTTGGCCACGCCACCATCTAAAATACCCGGAGCGAGACAATTGACTTTTATTTGATAGCGTCCCACTTCTTTCGCCAGGGCTTCGGTGAAACCGATCACGCCCGCCTTTGAGGAGCAGTAGTCGATGGGTGCCGCCAGTAGCCGCGCGCCTGCCAGAGAACCAATATTCAGAATATGTCCCTGGCGGTTTCTGATCATGTGTTGAATAACCGCTTTTGTGGTGAGGTAGACTCCCTTCAAGTTTGTGTCAAGAGTACGATCCCACTCCGCCTCTTCCATCAAGGCCAGGGGTAAAAATTCACTAACTCCTGCATTGTTGATCAAGACATCAACGGATTTCCACTCTTGCATTAATTTCTTTACTGACTCAAGTAAACCCATGCGGTCAGTGGCGCTGGCCTTGATGGCAATGACCTTTTGTCCCGTTAGATCGCGCACAATCTGTACAGTTTTGTCGGCCTCTTGA
>CAYHRT010000129.1:0-11264 GCA_964359085.1 uncultured Bdellovibrio sp.
GAACTCCTTTGTCAGACGACTTCTCGCTACGACCCTAATCCCAAACTCAGGTTATAGGGGCATTACCAAAGAGGCATAAGAGGTTGTTTGTTCGTTGACCAGATTGCTGAGTCCCTGTGATTGCATTCTAGCCTTCTGGGAAATAAATTCTATAAAGGCACCACGCCACATTTCAAAACCAATACCAACCTCGACCCGACTGCCGTCGATATTGACCGTCTTCCCGTTGCCTCCATAATCAGTGCTTCCGGCAAAAGTTCGTGCCATGCCACCTTTTAGCGCAAGAATTCTCCACCCTAAATGAATATGAATTTCCCCGTTGCCCTTATACCAAAGCAACTTGTTTTCATTCACTTCTAGGCCTGCCCCCTGAGTGTTGAGGTTAACAAATGATTGTGTTTCATATTCAAAACCAGCATAGGGATAGAAATTCAAAACAGGGATTCCCAACATGTACCCCATCCCAAACTGCTTCATTCCCGGCACATTGTATTCGCCGCTTTCTACTACTTGAGTCAGGCGTAAATTAATTTTCATGGCATTGGAAGATTTTGGGTCAAAGCGGAGGGCAGCAGTACCATTAAATCCAATGTGAGTAAACGTATTGTTGACAGTAATAAGGTCAGTGCTGGTAACTTGTTGGACGAGGAAATCAAAGCCCATAGTATAAGTTTTATCTATTTTTGAGCTGGTCCGGTCTGGATTTCGATCATTGGCCAGAGTTTGCGGGGATAGTTTAAAAATGGATTCCTCCGCTTCTGCTACTTCTTTGTCTTTTTTGACATCGCGTTTTTTCTCATCCTCCTTGATCTCATCCTCCAAAGTTTTCTTTTTCTTTTTTAGGAATTTCACATGGGCCTCGAGTTCTTTTCTTATCGATTCTGCCAGAAGTTCATCTGATTTAGGTTTTTCGTTCTCGTTTACTTTCGGTTCTTCCTCTGGCGGGATTTCATTGGACTTTTCAGGTTCCCCCGGAGGTTTCGTATCAGGCTTCGAATTCCCATTGGATTTTTGTTTTTCATTAGAACTCTCATCTCCGTCGGTCCTTTCTCTTGGCATTTTAGGATTTTTCTTTTTGACAGGAATTTCAATTTCTGGTGCTTTTTTAGGAGTTGCTGGTTTAATGCTGGGAACATTGGGTTTCTTATTATTTTTTTCAAGTTCTTCATCAGATTTTTTACTGGGATCTTTTTCTGGTGGTTTTTCGCGGGACTTTTTTTGTGCATTAGCTAGGTCCTTGCCATCTTCCTTTTCCCTCTCTGACTCCTTGTTGGGTTCCTTTTCTTTTTCTGCCGCTTTCTTCTGGGCAAGTTCCTTGCCGTAAAAAACTTCATACAGCATCACGCGGGTTGTGTATTGAAGATGACGTTCAAAGACTCGCTCGCGATGCGATTCGGTTACGAGTTTTCCGCTTTTGCCATTAAAGAGAAAATAATCTAGATCATAGCCTTTCTGACCATCCCCCCATTTAACCTCTTTGCCACGCAGGTGGAGTTCAAAGAAGAGATAGTTGGCATCCCGAAAGGCCTGAGTAGAACTAAACACCAATTCAAATTTCTGAGTGCGGATTATTTCATCCATGGCCACTTTTAAAATTTCTGATCTAGGATAACTTTGTTTGGTTTGAAATTCAGGGCCTTTGACAGCAATGTAAGCGAGTTGAACATCCGGAGCAGGTTCATTCTTTTGACTAGCGGGTGCTGTGGGATTGCTGCTGGAGGAATCTGCTTTTGAATTACCCTCCATTGCAGTTGTAGCAGCATCTCCTTTCTCGCTCGGCCCACCAAAGCCGTAAGTAATTGTTGCAAAAAAACACCAAGCCCAAAAGACCAAGCAAAAGAATAAGATATTTTTCTTCCAACAACATGCCATCATCCTTATTTTAAACAGTTTGAGGAGAGAAACGGCACAGTGGCAAAATTTGCAGAGTTAATCCCGAGTATTCTCTTTTAAACCCTCTCAGTTCATCCCAAAGAACACACAAGGAAGCATCCAAACTTAAATAATCTCAAAAAGTTACCGATAAAGTGAGTGTAATCATTCCATTTAAGGGCAGCAGAGTTATGAGCATTACTTCTTTCATTGGATTAATTCTTGGATCATTCGTTTTGCTTTTCAGCTTGAAGCTAGCAACGCCTCAAAATCCAATGACGATCTTTATTGACTATCCATCGGCTTTTATCGTTCTTGGCGGAACTTTTACCTCAGCCGCGATCAGTTACAAGGTAAGCCATATGCTCATGCTGTTTAAGATTTTTCTCAAACATGTGGGAGGAGCTTATAAGGTTAATTACGCCGAGGTGATTGCAGAAATTATGAAAATTGGCGATGCCTATCGTCGAGGGGAATCCCTTGAAGGACATATCAATAAAGTTAAAGACTTTTTTTTGAAAGAAGCGCTCGAACTCATCAATGATGGAATTTTGGAAGGTGAACATGTGATTCGCATTCTGACTGATCGTGCGAATAATATGAATTACATGCACCTGGAAGATGCTGGCAAGATTAAATACCTCGCCCAATATCCACCTGCCATGGGTGCCCTTGGAACGACGATTGGAATGATCGTTCTACTTGCAAACTTGGGCGGTGAGGACGCCATGAAGATGATTGGCCCTGCCATGGGGTTTTGTCTTATCACGACACTGTATGGTAGCGCCATTTCAAATTTGTTTATCATTCCAGTATCTGAAAACCTGATCGAGGCCAGTAAAATTACTCACGTTAAAAATTTGATTATCATTGAGGGAATTAAACATCTTCTTAGTAAATCAAATCCTGTTATTGTGGCGGAAGAGTTGAATTCCTATCTTCCCCCCAGAGAACGACTTGATTGGAAAGAGATTATCGGAAAGTAGAAAAGGAACCGAACGAATATGGGAGATCTTGCTGGCAATAAACCCGCCCCCGTTGATACGAGCATGTTATGGCTGGTTACTTACGCAGACATGATGACGCTGATCTGCTGCTTTTTTATTCTGATGATGGTCTTTGCCAACTATGATCCCCCTGGTGCGACCAAGAAAATGGAAGAAGTTGCCAAGGCGTTCAACAAGGATAAGTACAAAAGTTCCAACACAAAATTTACTCAGTTACAAGAAGAGGTGGCCAAGCATCCTGAACTCAAGGAATTAACTAAAACTTCGATTGTCGACAATGCCCTTATTGTAACCTTTAGCGGAAGCATTCTCTTTGACAAAGATTCCTACGACCTGACTGATGATAGTCGCTTTCTGCTCGATTCACTTATTGATTTAATCAAAGTCAAAGATGCCAATTACCGTATTTTAGTTGAAGGCCATGATGATAATCAGGCCCTTGGCAAAGAAAGTAAATTCACAACACATTGGGGATTGAGCGCAGCACGAGCTTCTGCTGTCGTGGGTCGTTTTGAATATTTTGGATTTGACCCTCAAAATCTTGTGGCAATAGGTTTAGGAGACACAAAGCCTATCGCTCCAAATGAAGACGACAAGGGAGATCCTTTGCCCGAAAACATGCGCATTAATCGTCGAATTGTAATTAAAGTTCTAGAACCCCAGAATAAGAGCAAGATGGTTCGCCTCGGTTTAGGAGTTTATTTTACGAACGACAATAAAGGCGAATAGTTGGTTATCCTGTTGCATCGCTTGGCGCATTTTTTTCCTGATATTTAGCGGCCCTAATTAATCTCAACGCAGAGAGTAGGGAAATTACAGTCGCTCCAAGTTAGAATGCCCACCACTAAAATAATCATTTGAACGAAGGATTTTCACATGGAAAAGCAGCAGGAAATTGATCAAAAGTACAAAGCGGCACTCGATTATCATTCCCAGGGACGACCGGGTAAAATTGAGGTTCGCTCAACAAAACCTTTTGCCACTTCTAGCGATCTCTCTCTGGCCTATACGCCAGGAGTAGCTGCTCCTTGTTTGGAGATTGCTAAGAATCCTGATGATGCCTATAAATATACCTCCAAGGGGAACTTAGTTGCCGTTATTTCTAACGGTACGGCCGTTCTGGGTCTTGGTGATATCGGTGCCTTGGCAGGAAAACCCGTCATGGAAGGCAAGGGAATTCTTTTTAAGCGTTTCGCAGATATTGATGTTTTTGATATTGAGATCAATGCCTCCACAATTGAAGAAATGGTGAATACGGTTAAGGCGCTTGAACCAACTTTTGGGGGGATCAATCTTGAGGATATTAAGGCGCCGGAATGTTTTGAAGTGGAGAAGGCCTTGATAGAAAAGATGAACATCCCCGTTTTCCATGATGATCAGCATGGTACAGCTATTATTGCTTCGGCAGGATTTTTGAACTCGCTTGAAATTACCAAGAGAAAAATAAGTGAAGTTAAATGTGTATTTTCGGGCGCTGGGGCTGCCGCCATTGCCTGTGCGAAGCTATTTATCCATCTTGGAGTGCGGCGAGAAAATTTGATCATGTGTGATACCACAGGTGCTATCTATCAAGGGCGAACCAAAGGAATGAACAAATACAAAGATGAGTTTGCGGTTAATACCTATGCTCGTACCCTGGCCGATGCTCTTAAGGGTGCCGATGTTTTCATCGGTTGCTCTGCAAGGGGAGTCGTTACCCAAGATATGATCAAAACGATGGCCAAAGATCCAATCATCTTCGCCATGGCCAATCCAGATCCGGAAATCTATCCCGATGAAGTTTTTGCGGTAAGAAAGGATGCCATCGTGGCAACTGGTCGTTCCGATTTTTCAAATCAGGTAAATAATGTTTTAGGGTTCCCATTTATCTTTCGTGGTGCTCTTGATGTTCGCGCAACTCAGATAAATATGGAAATGAAATTGGCAGCCGTTAGAGCGCTTGCAGCGTTGGCCAAGGAAGATGTACCAGATGAAGTAAAACTTGCATACGGCGGCGAAAACTTTTCCTTCGGACGAAATTATATCATCCCCAAGCCTTTTGATAAACGTGTTCTTACCCGCGTAGCACCTGCAGTTGCCCGTGCAGCGATGGAAAGTGGAGTAGCAAAAAATCCGATTAAAGATTTTACCGAATATGCACTTCAATTGGAGTCACGTTTAAGTTCAGGCGGAGAATTTTTGCGTTATCTCCGCGATAATTTGCGAGCATTAAACAAGCAGCTTGGTCGTAAGGTAACCTTGGCTTTTGCCGAGGGCGAAGATAAAAAAGTTCTTCAGGCGGTGAAGATCCTTCAAGAAGAGGGAGATATTGAGCCAATTCTCCTTGGACACAAAGACCGGATCCGAGATGAAATTAAGTCTATTGCTATGGATGAATTACTTGATCTCAAAATCATTGAACCAAATCAAGATTCGAACTATGAACAATATAGCGAAGATTACTGCATTATGAAACAGCGCGAGGGAGTAAGTCGGGCCCACGCCTCTGAATTTATGGGGCTTCCAAACTACTTTGGTGCCATGATGGCGATGAAGGGCCACGTGGATGCTTTTATGAATGGCCCAAGTTTGAGTTATCCTGAATGTTTTGGTCCTCTCATGAAAGTCGTTGGAACCCAAAGAGGTAGTAGGTCAAATGGCATTTATATCATGGCGTTTAAACAACGTGTGTTGTTCTTTGCTGACTGCACCGCTCAAATCAATCCTAAAGCAGAGGACCTATGTGAAATAGCCGCTTCTACTGCCCAAGTTTTCCGCGATATTATGAAAAGGGAGCCAAGAGTTGCATTCTTAAGTTTTAGTAATTTCGGAAGCAACGAACATCATGAAGCGAGAAAAGTTAAAGAGGCCGTACGTCTCACCAAGCATAAATATCCAAATATTGTTTGTGACGGTGAAATGCAGGCAGATGTTGCAACTAATCCGCAAATTATGAAAAATTTGTTTAACTTCTGTACGCTTGACAAGCCTGCTGATATTTTAATTTTCCCAGATCTTAATTCCGCCAACATTAGTTATAAATTGTTAACACAATTAGGTGATGCCCATGCCATTGGCCCCTTGCTGGTTCCTATGGCCAAAACGGTTAACATTATTGCTCGTACGGCCTCAGTGAATGAGATTGTTAATATGAGCATTTTGACAGCAATCATGGCCCACAAGAGGATTAGCAATGAAAAAAGCAATCATTGATACTGAAATGGCTCCTAAGGCCATTGGCCCCTATTCGCAAGGTGTGCGCGTAGGGGATTTTTGTTTTTTTTCAGGGCAAATTGGACTTGAGCCAACCACTGGAGAATTGAAGAATAATTTTGATGAGCAGCTTGATCAGGTTTTGCGAAATATTGATGGCTTGTTAAAATCGGAAAAGTTAACACATGATAATGTAATTAAGTCGACCATCTTCATGACTGATTTAGGGCAATTTTCTAAGGTCAATTCTGCTTATGAAATTTTTTTTCGTCCGCCCTATCCTGCTCGATCGACAGTTCAAATTGCGGCCCTTCCAAAAGGGGCGGTTATCGAAATTGAGGTGATTGCGGTACATTCATAGTATGTTCACAAAAAAATATACGTTTGAAACAAAAGAGACACGGGCCTGGAGAAAAATAAAGAATTTGTTTTTTTTCTCTGGGCTTATGGTTTTTGCCTATTTCGTTTTCTGTACGTATTTGGTGTTGCAAGGGGACGAAGAGACAAAGCGATCAGAATCGTCTCTTTTTAATCGTCCGCCTGATCTTATCGTGGTGTTTACTGGTGACAAGGGACGAATTTCTTTTGCCCTTGAAAAGGCGCGGGAGTATCATCAGTCACATATTTTTGTAAGCGGCGTTTATGAAAAGAATACAGTTAATACTCTTTTTCCCACAAGTGATGATCTTCGCAATTTAGATTCAAATCTTTTCGATTTAGATTATGCCTCTCGCAATACTTTTGAAAATGTATTAAATACAGTTAATTATATTAATAGGACAAAAGGGCTTAATAGAATTCTAGTGGTTTCTCATGACTATCATATTCCAAGAATAAAACTAGTGATGGAAAAGCTGATGGATTCAAAAGGAGAAAATGCACCTACCTTTTTCTACTGGGGACTGAAGTCCGATACCTCGGCATGGCGAAATGCCAAAATTATCGTCAAAGAGTCTTTTAAGATTTTCCGCACCATTGCCATTCTTTTATTTTGGGAGGGCGTTTATGAGGTTCCATGAGGTTGGTATTAAACTCTGCCCACGCTGATAACTTCCTCTAGCTGCTCGATACATCCGATGGCCTTTAAGAGTTCCGCATAGTCTTTTACTTCAATTTCAAAGATGAAACTTCCCTTGCGATCGGGTAGTGATTTTGCAAGAGCACTTCTGATATTTAAACCGATATTTGAAATGCTTTTAGAAATGGTGGATAAAATGCCCGGACGATCGTGAGTGATTACTCTAATATTTACCGGATGCTTGAAACTAAAATCTGGATTCCACTCAACTTTAATACTGCGGGCCGGGTCAGAATCAACACGTGCGCAACCCATGGTGTGTACAGTAATCCCACGACCACGCGTGACATGGCCAAGAATTGGATCGCCGGGGATTGGATTGCAGCATCTTGCCATCCGAACCATTAAATCATCCATGCCATCTACGATAACGGCATTATCTTTACTTACGCGTTTTTTAGCTTCGCCAGAGACTTGTTTGGAGTACTCATCTACTTCTTTAATCTTGTCATTTAGATGTTCAGTGGCCTCCATAGTATCAACCATTTTTTTAAGCGATGGTATGCCGTCAACCACTTGATGAGGGCGAAATTTTCCAATCCCGACTTGGATATAGAGCTCATCTTCGTTTATCACATTTAACGAACGAATAACTTGCTCAAGCTCACCTGATTTTTTTAACTGTTTCAGAGTTACATTAAAAACTTTGAAGGCCTTTTCTAAAATCTCCATGCCTAGAATACGCTGGTTATCTCTCTCAACCTTCAAAAGCCACTGTTTAATTTTTGATTTGGCCCGACTTGTTCGAACAATGGTCATCCAGTCTTTGCTTGGAGACTGTGTCTTACTAGTCAAGATTTCAACTGTATCTCCGGATTTCAGAGAATAGCGAAGGGGAACAATTTTGCCGTTTACTTTGGCACCAACGCAATGATGACCAACTTCAGTGTGGACTGCGTAGGCAAAATCAAGTGGAGTGGCATCATATTTTAGCTCACGTACATCGCCCTGAGGTGTAAAAACAAAAATTCCTCCGAGGTCAAGGTCATTTTTGACTACTTCCATGATTTCATTGTCACCCATGCTTTGGTTGTATTCCAACAACTCTTGAATCCAATCGAGTTTGGTCTTTCCGCCAGTAAGCCCCTCCTTATATTTCCAATGGGCGGCAACACCCGTTTCGGCGACTTCATCCATCTCGTGGGTACGAATTTGAATCTCAATCCTTTCCGCACGTGGGCCAATAACGGTTGTGTGAAGAGATTGATAGTTATTAACTTTAGGTATGGCGATATAGTCCTTAAAACGGCCAGGAATTGGGGTCCAACTAGAATGAATAATCCCAAGAACTTTGTAGCATTCAGTGATGTTGTTGATCATAACACGAAAGGCAAGGATGTCTTGAATTTGCTCAAAGTCCACACCTCGCGAAGTCATTTTCTTATAGATAGAAAAAAAATGTTTTGGCCGGCCTTTTACGTCAGCACTGACATCATATTCTTTAAATTTATCCTGCAAAATTTCTACCACATCGCCAATATATTTTTCACGTTCGGATTTCTTCATGGCGACTTTTTCTGCCAGACGATAATAGATTTCCGGGTGAATGAAGCGTAGGCATAAATCTTCCAGCTCGGCCTTTACAGAGTTGATCCCTAGGCGGTTAGCGAGTGGCACATAGATATCAAGCGTTTCTTGAGCAATCTCTTTTTGTTTGGCATCAGAGATGTATTGAAGAGTTCGCATGTTATGCATGCGATCTGCAAGTTTTACGATAATAACTCTGATATCTTTTGCCATGGCAATGACCATCTTGCGAAAGTTCTCTGCCTGGGATTCTTGCTTCGTTTTAAACTTAATTTTTGAAATTTTAGTGAGCCCGACCACAATCTGAGCGATAGTATTTCCGAAATCCTGTTCTATTTGTTCAGGAGTGATATTACAATCTTCAATCACGTCATGAAGCAGGCCTGCAACAATGCTATCCATATCCATGTGTAGCTTCACCAAGGTTGATGCTACATTGAGAGGATGTATGATATAGTCTTCACCGGAGCTGCGTTTTTGTCCGGCGTGTGCTTTTTCTGCAAGCAAAAATGCTTTTTCTAAAAGGGCAAAATCAGCTTCATTAAAGTATGCTTCAACTTTTCTTTTTAACTCTGCAAAATTAAGCTCCCTTTCGTGGGAAAAATCTAATTGATGATACAATCACTTCTCCAAAATTTCTGAGACGATGCGAAATAAGTCATCATATGCTTTATTGATATTGTCATTAAGTATGTTGTAATCATAGTCGTGCATTCTACTGAGTTCTTCCTTGGCGTTTTTAAGACGTAGTTGAATAGAATCCTCTGATTCAGTTTTGCGATTTCTCAACCTCTTTTCTAATTCTTCCAGCGAAGGCGGGGAAATAAAAATAACTTTTGCAAGATCAGGAAATGCTTGTTTAAAAAAATCAGCCCCTTGGACATCTAGATCAAAGATCAAAGGAGTACCTCGATCGAGATGTTCCTGAACAAATTTACGAGAGGTTCCCTTGTAATCGCCATGAACTAAGGCCCATTCTAAAAATTCATTTCTCGTGCGCATTTGTAAAAACTCATGCTCATCAACGAAAAAATAGTGTTTTCCGTGCTCTTCACCCTGTCGCTTCCCACGGGTGGTATAGGAAACTGATTCGCATAGTTCTGGGAAATCGTTTTTGAGTCTGGTAAGGAGGGTGGATTTCCCAGAGCCAGAAGGAGCAACAATAATAATAATTTTACCCATTTTTTGCTGCTGAGTTTTTGCATTTCTACTCAATGTTTAATCCCTGTTCGCGTATCTTTTCAAGCTGGCCTTTCATCCCAATGACATGATCAGAAATAAGAATTTCTCCCGATTTAGACCCAATTGTGTTGGTTTCACGATTTAATTCTTGGACTAAAAAATCAATTTGCCTGCCGGCCTCATCACCTCTATCAAGCAGATGGTGCATTTTTGTTAAATGAGAATGAATCCGATTGATTTCCTCTGAAATGTCCAGTTTTTCCAAGTAATAGACAACTTCTTGTAAAAAGCGTGGGGTATCAATATTCGTTAATTCTTTAGAAAATTCTTTAAAACGATTACGCAAGCGCTCTTCAATTTTCGGTTTAAAAGCATCTGCCTGTTGCTCAATAGTTTGAAATTCCTTTGTAAATTCGATTAGGTGATTTCGCATGATCACCCTAAGTTTTTCACCTTCCTTAGATCGACCATCTTCCAATACAAGAACGGCTTTTTTGAAAGAATCGCGCAACAAATTTGCTTCTGTTAAGAGAAGATCGTTGGAGGTTTCTTGGTAAAACTCCTGTCGCAAAAAATCACTTGGACGAATTTCCACTGTCAGCTTTTCACGTTGTGCAATTTGCTTGAGAACGCCAAGAAAGCGCTCAATTTTCACATGATCCAGCGGGATAGCAGCACTCGAATCAGAGGAAGTTTTTATGTTGCCCCAAATGTCAAAGCTGCCACGCTTGAATTTATCAAAAAGTTGCTCGCGTAATTCCATCTCAAGCCCACTATGATGGCCGGGAAGGCGAAAGCGCGCTTCCTTGTAGCGATGATTGACGCTTTTTATTTCGACAACGGCGACCATGCCTGGGCCTGTGGCTTCACCTCTGCCAAATCCTGTCATGGATTGGATCGTCATTATTACCTTCCTTCTTGGGCTATTTCTTCTTAGGTATAGTCAGAGTATTGTTACCCATCATGCGAAATTTTTGATAGCGTTCTTCAATTAATTTGCCTGGTTCAATATTATGCAAGGTTGCCAAATTTGCTTTAACTGCCATGGCCAATGTCTGTGCCGCTTCAGTATGGTGACGGTGTGCTCCTCCGAGCGGTTCAGAAATAATCTGATCGATAACACCAAGCTCGAGAGCTTTGGCGGGTGTTAGATGGAGGGCCTTGGCGGCCACATCGGCCATCTTTGGATCGGACCATAAAATTGAGGCACAGCTTTCTGGGGAGATGACAGAATAGATTGAAAATTCCATCATCAAGACTCTATCGGCGACAGCAATCGCCAAGGCACCACCTGAACCACCTTCTCCAATAATAATGGAAATAATAGGTACTGGGATTCTAAACATCTTTTCCAAGTTCTCAGCGATCGCTGAGGCCTGCCCACGTTCTTCTGCCTCGACACCTGG
>CAYHRT010000130.1:0-11162 GCA_964359085.1 uncultured Bdellovibrio sp.
AATCAAGATATATTTTCATCTTTGATGATGTTCACATGGCAAGGAGAAAAAGGGATGTTGCTTTTTTAGAAATATGTTTGGAGAAAATAGGAGACAGCGAAGCCTACGTAGTTGCCGACGGCATATCCCACCAGTCCCGTAGTGATGCCCGAGACAACAATATCCTTATTTTTCATGGAATCTGCAACTGGACCGATGAAGGCCGGCCCGTAAATTGCTGCAATGTGGGTAATTAAGGCGGTATCGGCATCAATTTTGGCGAGATAGGCCAAGAAGAAGTTAACAAAAATGGAAATGATAAGAACGGTTGATGTAAAGAATATGAAATTCATTCCGACACTGGCGATCATGGAGATACTGGCCATGGAACCAATAGCAATGCAAAAAATAAAAAGAATATATTGTCCAAGAATATAGCTCGTTTTGAGATTGCGAATTGGGGGATAAAAAGAAGCAAGAATGGCAAGAGAGGTGAGCATCATGATGAAAAAAGGAACAGATATTTCTTTATAAAATAAATATGACAGGCCAACAGAGATGGCCATGATGATCGCCGCCAAGAGAAGTGAATAGGTGCCATCCAGAATTATTTTTGGGCGAGAGAGATGCACGGTGCTGCTGGGAGGTATGGAGATGCTACCGCTTTGCTTATTTTCATAGCGAGGGAGAAAGAGGAGAAGGGTCCTTTGCCCGATGCTGAGGACAATGAAGAAGTAGACGCCACAGACCAACAGATCAGAGGCACTCAACAACACAAAAATTTCTTGTTTTACGTTGAGTGCCATTCCAATGGCACTCATGTTGGGAGTTCCTCCAACAAAAACTCCCGCCAGCATCCCGGCGACTTTCGAGAGTTCGGGAAGTTTTCCCTGAAAAAGAATTCCTGTCACAATCGTCGCAAAGGTAACTGCAATGATTGAGCATAAAAAGGCCAGTAGAGTTTTAGGTGCCAGGTGAAGCCAGGCCTTGAGATCGACATTAAAAAGGAGAAGGGGAATGGCGAGAGGCACAGACATCTCTGTCATTGTCTTTGAAAAAGTCGTGTCAATTGGCATGAAAGGTAGATTTCCAACGAGCAGCCCTATACCATAGCAAAGGATGACAGTGCCAAGTAAAGTAACAATTTTTATTCGCTTTTCTGCCCATAGAAAAATACTTGGCAAACAGATAAACGCCAGCGCCTGCAAAAAAATTATCATAGACGATGATAGCATGATTGTTCCAATGAACAAGTGTTTGAGGTGAGTTTTAGTACCGGGTCAAGAGAGCGAGACACTAAAGGTGATGAGTGAATGGGAACATATCGAAGGGAGTCAGTTCTGTTAGGGCAAAGCTAGGAGCGAGAAGATTAATGTCGCGCTGTAAACTTTGTGGGTTACAACTTGAATAGAGCAGGTGCGAGCAGGACGAATCAATAATCAAACTGATCAATTGTTTTGAGAGTCCGCGTCGTGGTGGATTGACTACAAAGGTGTCGAAGTTCTTGTCAATTTCGTGTCCATTGTCGCATAGGTTATCCGCATCGAGAGTGCGAAATTCGACGTTGGATAATTGATTAATTTTGGCCGACTTCTTTGCCAAAGCAATGGATTCTTCTGAAATTTCTATGCCGCAAATAGATTTTGCACTTTCTGCCAAGTGTAGTGCAAATGCTCCTGTACCACAGTAGAGATCTAACACATTTTGACCTTTGACTTTCAGAAAAATCTCGCAAGCCTTTTGGTAAAGTTTGGATTTAATATCTGGGCTTCCTTGAATGAAGCTCCGCGGTCCATACAGCAAGGTCAAATCATTTATTGTTTCTTGTATATAATGTCGTTCAGTCAAAAGTATTTCCGTTTCGCCATGCCTTTTCGCCATGTGGATCGGCTGTAGGGTAGCGCTGGCCACTACGAGATTACTGCAAGTGTGCATGAGTTCTTTCGTCATTTTTATTAGACGTTCTAAGCATTCTCGGCTTCGCAAAGTATAGCGTAGGAGAATTTCATCACTATCATGGGCCTGCATGAGCGTGATAAATTTAAGTTCCCCTTTTTTTGTGATGATGTCATAGGGAGAGATTTTGTATTTTATCATTCCTTCTGTGATCAAATTGGCCAGCGAATTTAATTGTTCCTGATGTTGTGGGCACTGGCGCAGGTCGTGCAGCACATTCCCATTGTGATCTGGAAACCCTAATTTTATATTGGGCAAACTTCCCCCAACGGCCCATTTGGTCTTGGCCCTGCCAGTGAAGGGGAAGCCAGTTTCAACAATGGGATCGATGGTCTGGTTGGGGAACAGGTTTGTGACATTAAGCATTTTGCTTTCTAGGGATTTGCGATAGGACATAGTCAAAAGGGAGCAAGATTGACACTTTTTCTCTTCAAAGTAGGGACAAAGGTAATCTCTGCTTGTATCTTCGGATGTCATTTTGCGGATATCATTTTGTATGTCATAAAGAAAGGTATGATAGCGTGTAATAAAGACAAAATGAAGATACTCTTAGTTCAGCCCCCGGTAGAGGATTATTATGATACCGATATACGCTTGTGGCCGCTGGGACTGGCCTATATAAAAGGGGCCTTGAACCATTTTCATCCGAATATAGATGTCGTTATTCGTGATTATCACGCTGGTCACGGTCGTCGGATGGTTTCTCTTCCCCGTGAACTGCATTATTTGAATGAATACTATATTCCTGGTGATCAATCTCCCTTTTGTACCTTTACCCATTATTTCCGTTTTGGCGCAAGTATCGCGAAGATTGCGGAAGATTTAAAAGCGCAAGCACCTGATGTAGTTGGTATCTCTTGCAATTTCACTCCCTACTTTCGAGAAGCTCTCGAAGTGGCCAAGATTGTAAAGGAAGTCTTAGGGCCGGATGTAATTGTGATCATGGGAGGGGCGCATGTCAGTGCCGTGAAATTAGAAATGCTCCGCTATGCAGAAGTAGATTTTATTATTTACGGTGAGGCCGAGCGTCCTATGGTCGAGTGGGTGGAGTGGTCCCAAGGGAGACGACTACTGCACGATGTTTCCTCTTTAGGATATCGCGAAGGTGGTAGAGGCAAGATCAATGCCGCCAAGAAAAATATCCCTATTCAGGAATTACCCATGCCATCCTTCGCTGATTTGCCACTTGAGAATTATAAGCTGGGGAGAAGCCCTTTGGCCTTTATGTTAACGTCGAGAGGATGTCCTCATCAGTGTTCATTCTGTTCAGTCCATACTACCTTCGGTCAGTCCTATCGCAGACGTTCAGTGGCCTCGATTATCGATGAAATCGATCTGCGCTATCGACAAGGCTTTCGCATCATTGACTTTGAGGATGACAATCTCACTTTTTTTCAAGATGACATGAAAGAGCTGATGAGGCGCTTGATAACTCACTTTCCAGAGCGGGAAATGGAGTTCGTGGCCATGAATGGCTTAAGTTACTTAAGTTTGGATGCAGAATTATTATGCTTGATGAAAAAAGCAGGATTTACTCAGCTCAATTTGTCTTTAGTGACCTCAGAGGAGTCGATGCGCGCCACAACGAAGAGGCCCCATACGATAGCTCACTATAAAACTATTATTGAGACAGCTTTTCGACTGGGATTCAAAGTTATTTCTTATCAAATCCTCGGACTCCCTGGAGAATCCTTGGAAAGTATTGTGCAAACTTTGTGCTTTCATGCTCAGTACCCAGTGTTGTTAGGTGCCTCCAATTTCTACTTAACTCCAGGATCATCATTAGCAGGACAGTTTCCAACTTTGATGGAAGAAGATTATGTTCGTGCTCGGCTAAGTGCCATGGCGAGTACAACGATAGTTTCACGGGATGAAATCTATAGTCTTTTTATAATCACAAGGTTAATCAATTTTTTAAAGGGGTTGCCTATACAGAGTGACAGCACCCTCATACGGTTGTTCTCTGGAAATGTTCATGAACAACTTGTCCAAGATAAACGCACTCAGCTTGGATTAGAATTGCTTAAGTCCTTATTAAAGGAAAATAAACTGTATTTTGCTACTGGCAAAGGCAAACTACTCAATACCAAGTTCAAAGTTGACCTCTTTCGGCAAACTTGGGAGAAATTAGGTAGGATTGGAACTTTAAATGGCCAAACAATTGTCTTATCAGGGGACGATTTTTGACTTAGTATCATCTGGCAAATATTTACACGCAAAGCGTAGAGGGCCAGATGGTTCAGATCGCAAAATTTGAAAAGCTATTAAAAGGCAAAAAAAAAGAACTGTTAGATCGTATTCAGGGTATTGCAAAAGATAAAACTCGTCGCGATGGGCCCTTAGATCCGGATTTTGAAGAGCAGGCCACAATGCTTGAAAATGCAGAAGTTCTTGATCATCTGGATGTGCTAGAACGGCAAGAACTGGCGCAAATTGATGCAGCTTTGAGAAGGATTAAGGATCAGGAATATGGTGTTTGCCAGATCTGCCAAGAGGAGATTAGTGAAAAACGGCTTATGGCCCTGCCGTATGCTACAACTTGTCTCAACTGTACGAGGTAAGCTTACCAAGCAGTGCGTCACGAAAGGGCGGCTCATGATAGGTATGGGTGTTTCAATTTCAACCTAGCGCCTTTTTTATTCCTATGGAACAATTAGTTCCTTGGACCATTGAATGATACCAACTTACATTGTTACAGAACATCCTGAAAAGTTTATCTTAAAACTTGATGGGGTGGAGGTTATTGCTGCCAAAAAGTACCTCATGGACCCCTTCTATAGTAATTTAAAATCGGCCAAAGTTTTTAATCTCTGTAAGTCCTATCGTTATCAAGGCGAAGGCTATTATGTCAGCCTTTTGGCCACTGCCAGACGCCATCGAGTGATGCCTGATCCAATTACAATCCAAGATTTCAAATCGCAAAACATAATCAAAATTTTTTCGCTTGAAGTTGATGCTCTCATTCAAAAGGCGCTGAAAAACCTGAAGTCCGATGAGTTTATTCTTTCCATTTATTTCGGTCGCAATATGGCACACAACTATGATGATCTCGCCAAAAAACTTTTCATGCTTGTCAAGGCCCCTCTTCTGCGCGCTCAATTTGAAAAAAATGGTAAATGGATTTTAAAGAGTTTACGCCCTATTCCTTTTTCTGAAGTGGATGAAAAACATATTCCCTTTTTAGAGGAAGCCGCCAATGACTACTTTAAAAAACGCAGCAGTTTATCGGCCAAGGGGTTAAAAAATTATCATTACGATCTGGCCATTTTAGTTAACCCAGAGGAGATATCGCCACCTTCTAACGAAAGGGCCTTAATAAAATTTATTCAAGCGGCAAAACAAATCGGGATTAAAGCAGATATTATTACTAAAGATGATGCACACAAAATTCTTGAATACGATGCTTTATTTATTCGAGAGACTACCAGTGTACCCCACCATACTTATCGAATTGCCCGAAAGGCCATGGCCGAAGGTCTGGTGGTGATTGATGATCCAGAATCCATCGTGAAATGTACCAATAAAGTTTTTCTAGAAGAAATATTAAGCCAAAAAGGCATTCCTCGGCCTGTCACTTTTATTTTGCACGAACATAATATACGTGAAATAGCTAAGAAACTGACTTTTCCTTGTGTTATGAAACAACCAGACTCGGCATTTTCCCAGGGCGTGTTTAAGGCCGAAAATGAGGCGCATTTTTTTGAGATGGCTGATAAATTATTGGAAAAATCAGATTTGGTGATAGTGCAGGAATTTATAAGAAGTGATTTTGATTGGCGTATTGGCATTATTAATAATCGTCCACTCTTCGCTTGCAAATACTTTATGGTTCAGGGGCACTGGCAAATTAAGAATCATATTAGCCAGACCGTATGTCATGATGGCGAGGCAGAAACTCTGCCCATAGATCTTGTTCCACCGAGGATCGTGGAAATTGCATTGAAGGCTTCGAAGTTAATTGGTGATGGACTCTTTGGGATTGATCTGAAACAGGTAGGGGATAAAGTATATCTCATTGAGGTCAATGATAATCCCAATATTGATTGCGGTGTTGAGGATTTAGTTGCCAAAGATGATCTCTATCTCGAAGTCATGAAATACTTTAACCACAGATTAAATAAACAGCGTCTCTTGGATACCCTATGAGTATGAGCAGGAAGAATTGGCATCTTTTTGAAGGAGTGGGTCTTGAACTTGAGTATATGATTGTGAATGCAGAGACCCTGGATGTTTTGCCAATGGTAGAAAAAATTCTGCGCGATCACAATAAGGGGCAGCTCATTGATGAATTGGATGTTGGATCAATTCGCTGGTCTAATGAATTGGTGTGCCATGTTTTGGAACTAAAGGGAGCAGGGCCATTCACAGATCTTGCCCATGCAGCGCAAGCTTTTGAAGATAGTGTGGGCCATTTGATCTCCTATCTTGCAGGCCAAGGTGCCACGTTATTGCCCACGGGGATGCATCCATGGATGAATCCATTAAAAGAGACAGTTCTTTGGCCCCATGGGCAAAGAGAAATTTATGACCAGTTTAATAAGGTGTTTGGCTGTCAAGGGCACGGTTGGAGTAATGTGCAAAGTATGCACATTAATTTACCTTTTGGTAACGAAGAAGAGTTCAGCCGTCTTCATGCTGCGATTAGGATTATTCTCCCGTTAGTCCCTGCACTGTGTGCCAGTTCTCCCATTTATGATGGATGCCTGCATGACCATCCCAGTAATCGTCTAATTTTCTATGAGTCAAATCAAGCAAGAATACCGTCAATTACCGGCAGAGTGATTCCAGAACCTGTATTCAATTTCCATGACTATGAACTTTTATTACAGGCGATGTATAAGGATATCGCCCCCTTTGATCACGACAAAGTCTTGCAGGGCCCATGGCTCAATTCACGTGGGGCCATTCTTAAATCGGATTATGGATGTATTGAAATCCGTTTGGCGGATGTGCAGGAAAACCCTCAGATGGATGTGGCCCTCGCCAGCTTCATCGTGGCAATGCTGCGTGAATTAGTGGCCGAAAAATTTTGTTCTTACCCAGAACAAAAACTGGCCACGACAGAACTGCTACGCACTGTCTATGACAAGGCCAATCGATTTAATGTAGAGCAAATACCGTCTGCTTACGCCAAGCTATGGGGTTTTGGTGACGGGGGCAGTATGGTTGATTCATTTGCAGAGTTCCTCTATGGTCTTTTTGAAAGAGTCAAAAGCGATTTGCCCACCTTCGCAGTTTCACCACTTGAACATTGGTTTGAGCATGGTTCGCTGGCCATGCGCTTAAGAGTTGCTTATCAGCGCGATAAAGACTTAAAGGCGCTGTATCGGGAATTGGTCGGGTGCTTGAAAGAAAATAGAATGTTCACACCAAACTAACCTTACTAACCTTTGATGACGATATTGATAATTTTCCCAGTGACGTAGATCTTCTTGAGGATCACTTTGCCTTCAAGATTTCTTTGCACGTCGGCGTCGCTTAGCGCCACGGCCAAGGCTTCGGCTTCGCTGGCATTCTTTTTTATTTCGATCAGGGCCCTCTTCTTGCCATTAATTTGCACGGCAATGTTGATCACGTCTCTGACCAAATATTGCGGGTCTATGATTGGCCATGCCGATCTGTAGAGACTACGTTCGTTGTCGAAGTATTCTTTCAGCAGAGTTTCCGCAGTAAAAGGTAAGAGAACTCCGATGGCGACCAGATAATCGGCAATAAGAGATTTGAGAGTCGCATGATCGCTGCCTGACAAGTCTCCTGCAGTATTGATTGTTTTAAGCAAGGAATTCGAGAGTTCGTGAACTTTGGCAACGGCATTATTAAAAAGATTTTTCTCAAGTTGATCTTCTAGTTGCGCTAGTCCACCAAAGAGATCAAAGAGGAGTTCTTGGTATTTAAATTTTACAAGATCTCCACGATGAGGTTTAATATTATTTACTGTATCAAGATAGGAAGAAAGATTATTGAAATTTTTTTTAATAAATTCCTGTTTGGCCTTGATGCCCTTATCATCCCAATCCCGATCGAGTTCCGCTGGCGTATCGCTTAAGATATAAAAGCGCAGAGCATCTCCGCCATAGGCCTTTATGACCTCCGTGGGAATGACAATATTGCCTTTAGATTTGCTCATTTTGGCACCGTCTTGGCGAACCATCCCATTACAGAAGAAATAATCCACAGGCTCATCAAAATTAACCAGACCGCGATCTTTGAAGAATTTTGTAATGAATCTAAAATAAATCATGTGTTGAGCGGCATGTTCTAATCCGCCCACGTAGAAATCAATTGGCATCCACTGATTCACCAATTTGCTATCAAAAACACTCTGTGAATTTTTATTATCAATAAATCTAAAAGCATACCAGGAACTGCATAAGAACGTATCAAGTGTATCTGTTTCCCGCTTGGCGGGAGCATGACAGTGAGGACATTTTGTATTAACAAAGTCATGGAATTGGCGCAAATTCAGGACGCCATCTTCCATATCACTATCTCGAGCAATTGGCAGTTCGACAGGAAGATCTTTCTCGGGCACCGGTACCGTGCCACATTTTTGGCAATAAATAATAGGAATGGGACAGCCCCAAAAGCGTTGACGTCCGACAGACCAGTCTCTCAATTGAAAAGTAGTAGTGGCTTCACCGCGCCCTTTCGCCACTAAATCGTGAGTAATTTTTTCAATGGCGGCCTGGCCAGAGAGTGAAGAATAGGGACCGGAATTGATGAGGGTGCCTAACTCCGTAAAAGCTTCTTTCAAGTGCCCTGGCGTCGAGTCTTTATGAGGAATAATAACTTCATAAACGGGTAAGTTAAACTTTTGGGCAAACTCAAAGTCACGCGTATCATGGCCGGGGACGCACATGACGGCCCCTGTGCCATAATCTCCAATCACATAATCGCCAATCCAGATCGGAACTTCCTTTTCTGGTGCAAATTCTGGAAAAGGATGTTGGCATTTTACGGATGTCTTCATGCCTGTTTTTTCTTTGCTTTGCATTCGTTCGACTTGGGATTTTTTGAGTGCCGCTTCAACATAGGCCTTTATTTCAGGAGATGGACTTTGGGATAAAATTTTTGCCACTAGTGGGTGTTCAGGCGCGATCACCACAGCACAAACACCAAATAAAGTATCGGCCCGAGTCGTGAATACCCTGATGGTTTCGTTTAATTCACGGACGCTAAAATCAATATTTGTACCAATATTTTTATTGATCCAGTTTCTCTGAACTGCGACGGCCTCAGGGGCCCAATGAGTGAGTTTTTCAAGATCATCCCAAAGTTTTGGAGCATAGGCGGTGATTTTGAAAAACCATTGCTCCATAAGTCTTTTTTCAACAACCGCCCCATCGCGATAGCAGTGGCCATTGATCACTTGCTCATTGGCCAAAACAGTTTGATCCACCGGACACCAATTGACATATCCGGCCTTTTTATAAGCCATATTGGCCTTGAGCATTTCTAAAAAAAGCCATTGGGTCCAGCGATAATAATCAGGTGAGGAGGTATTGAGTTCTTTATCCCAATCAAAAGACCAGCCTTCTGCATTTAGCTGTTCAGATTTCATTTTATGGATATTGGCCTTGGTCCAGGTATCTGGACGAACTTTGTGTTTAATGGCGGCGTTCTCGGCGGGCAGTCCGAAAGCATCCCAGCCCATAGGATGTAGGACTTCGTATCCTTTTAATTTTTTAAATCGTGCCTTTACATCAGAGAGAGTGTAGACCAAAACATGTCCCATATGGGCGTTACCTGATGGATAGGGAAACATTCCAAGTGAGTAAAACTTTTTATTGGACTTTGAAACATCACAAAAAAAGTTATTATTTTTTTGTTGCTCTAATAAAATTTGTCCTTCTACTTGCTTATGGTCGTAGTTCACACGCGCTCCTAATACGGGATTAAAATCGTATACAGTAACTAATAATTCAAAGAAGATAAAGGGCCAGCTTAGGGATGCTGTGCTTTAGAAGTATCCAATGTCGAAGATACTGCAGGCCCATCGTGCTTATTTTCCACTATTTCGCTCCCAAGTGCCTTGAGGAGATTCAAACTCCAAATTTTACGCAAGTTTTGTTGCCTTCTGATGGTGAGATGCTCTTCGTTTGGTTGCTCGGTCTTCTGTTGGAAATTTTTTATGAGAGATTCTTCTTGCTTTGAAAATTTATTTTTAAATCGCATGAGTCCTCCCCGTTGACGATTCGTGATGTGCATAATTGTAGTAAAAATTTTAAAGAATGATAGAAGAATATTGTGGTACCAATTTACTTTTGGCTCTTTTAATGTAAGAGCAAAGATGTACGATTTTATAAAGCTCGACTAAAATCACTCCACGCCGTCCAGCCTGATTCGTAGGTTCCATTTTCAGTTCGAAAACGCCAATAATATTTGGTAAAGGCCTGCGACACAGGAACCTTGAGTTTTTGATAAGGAGTGGCAAAGTCGAGTGATGGCACAAAGGCTTCTGCCAGTTCGTCAACTTTGTGAGAACAGAAACGTTTGACTTGTTCTCTCGACTGTTTGGGAATTTTTGCCAATCCAAGGTCGCAACTTAGGAATCGCGCAAATTTGGCCAAGCCAAACAATTTAGTTTCTTTTATGTGTATCGTATGAAGAGTTGGTCGTATCGATTTCCCAACAGTTGTCCATTTTTTTTCATAACAAGGGTAGGGAATAAAGGCGGCCTTACACCACTTCCAATCTCGTTCCCACCAGCCTATTTGTACATCGTAACGAGTTGATGGATGGTAGTGATGATTTTTGTCAGCATCAAACAGCATAAGATACGTGTCACCACCAAAGGTAAATTGAATTTTATCCACCGGTCCTTGATTTTTAATGCGATCATTTGGTCTCGAAGCCACTTGCACGTTATCAAGTGCCTGCTCAATCACGTCCAATTGGGAACGTGAGTGATCAAAGGCAAAGCCATCATCTGGCCCTCGTGAAACGTAAGAGGTGTTCATGAGGTTATCCCCAGCATGGTGGTATGTACCGCGGCCAAAAAACATGCCGCCTTCGTAGGCATATTCCAGTGCTCTATGCCCTTGTGTTGTCACACGCGCGGGAAATTTATCCAGGGTTATGTTTTCAGATCCGTTATTGGCCACAATATCGCTAATTTTGAGAGGATAGAGTCCGCGAATGTTTTCCAAAAAGTCCTTAAGACCATACCATACCTAGCCGAAAGAGTCAAATGCGCTGAGATCGGAATAGATTAGTGTAGGGAAATA
>CAYHRT010000131.1:0-10030 GCA_964359085.1 uncultured Bdellovibrio sp.
ATCTGCTTTAAAAAATGCTTGGCCAGAGTGGTATCGTTACTGATCTCTGTAGCTGTTAGGACATCACTTGAACTGACCACACGATCGTTTCCAGTCATATTTAACTTTCTTTCATACATGGCACGATTGGCCGTCTGGATCAGCAATTGTCTCAAGTTGTCTCCCTGAGACAGGTCACCTACGCTACTCTTATTATTGAGGGCGGTATTTCCAGTTGCATGCTCAAAAAGATAGGGTCTGGAATTAGAGTTATTATCACTCTGAAATTTTTGGTCATTAAGCCAAGTTTTGATCGCCTCTCGATGACCGGTAATGTCACCACTCGCTAAACTATTAAGCGAATTGAGAGCTGTAGCACCTAAGACATAATCACTCGACAAGGAAAATTGCCGTACTGGCGCTGGGGCCGTTGGCACGGCCGGTGCAACTGGTTCGACAATATTCAGACTCCCTCGAAGCGAAACTCGAAGGGCATTTTCTGCTGCGCTATCATGGCCCGATTCAGAGACAAGCTGAGAACATTGCTCCACTGACTCACGTCGCTCTGTTGCATTTCCGGTAAAACTGGACCCGTAACCTGTACTCCCATTTGTAATATCAGTATTGATCTCACTGGATGTCGACCCGCTCCCTGGGCCGGTGCCAAAACGAGCAGCACGTTGGGCACAATCAATCGCCTTCAGATGTTTCTTCTTGATCGTTTCTCCAAAAGTATTGAGAGCATCGGCCTGCATGAGCAACGAATGGTCATCTTTTAATGGGGATGCCGTCAAGATATCACGATAACTTTTGAGGGCCTTCTCGGCCTCCCCTTTAGCTGCCGTTTGCTCAGGAACACTTAGTCCGCTCTTTTTGAACTTATGACCGTAGTAAAAGGCCTTCCCGAAATTATTTAAAACTTTGACTAATTCTGGAAGTTTCCCTGCATCAGTCGTCGTATTGCCGGTTCCCTTTAAAATAGCACAAAAATGCTCGATAGCAGGGTCGGGAGTTGCGGTACATTTTGCAGTTAAGCTTTCGGCCAATCTTCCGTCGGCAGGAGGGTTGGGCCCAGTCAGGAGGGTGATAAGTTCACTTTGCGAACCAAGCAGTTTATTGATCGTCTGCTCCATCCCATAAATACTCTTGGCATCATCCCTGGCCTTGTCCATCCTCTCATTCAACTTGCTCAATACAGCGGCATCTTGGATTTCAAAGAAGCTCTTTTTTGGGGCATCGGTATTATCAGGGTTGGTCATACATTTAGTCCGATCATCTGACTTCTTGTACAGATCGCAATGCTTCTCATTTGTCAGGTAGGCCAGATTTGCAAGATGACGATTACGCAGCAGTTCCATCCCTTCGATCAGGGCCTTCTGAGCGAGAAGTTTGGCGCGTTTTTCTTCCAACTCACTTATTTTCGTGATCGACGTGTCACCGTCAACAGTGATGGGACGTGCCCGCAGAAACTGATCAACGGCCGCCAAATCACTTTCATAGTTCTCACACGTTTTGGCCGAAAATCTGGTCTCGGACTGGGCCTGATTCATAATAAGACACAGACTGACGAGAATACCTGGTACGCATCTGGCCCAATGAATACTTTTGTGCTGACTCATAGTTAAAACCCTCAGTTCCCCAGCCTAACAATTCTGCTCTGCTGTCATTATCGTCTAACTGGAGCATTTTCATTAGGTATTCCCTCTAGCGATGCAAGGATTTTGACAAAAACCAATATATTTCAAGTGGTTGGTAAAGTTGCAAGAAATCTCAAGGGTGACGATAAGTGCCCATTTTCTGGGCCACTAAAAGGGGAAGAGGAGTCTGCGCGCCTCTTCAAAATAATTCATCCCTTCCCAGGTGCCATAGCTGAAAAATTGCATGCCTGCGGCCCAGGTCGATTGTCGTACTGCCTCTACAATCGACACGTGGTTGCTCCAAAGATTGAGATTGGCGAGGCGATAGGAAGCAATACCAGCGGAAAAACTACCGCCCAAATTAAGGCCGTCTTGAAGGTAATCCAGCCAACAGTTGGGGCAGTTGCCATCAAGTCCTCCCGACATTTCTGGGGCGGTCGTCCACTGATAATTCATGGCCATTATTTGATCAATGAAACCGAGTCTAAGCCAAAGGGGCGCATCCTGAAAAACGGCATCGTGGCCATTCCAAATTCCCCAGTTATATTTTCCAATAGCAGCGATGCTGAGCGTGACATCGGACCTGGTGCGATTAATGGTCACACGAATAAGCGACACGGCCTGAGTCACCATCTCCCGCCGCCATTCATCCCAGCTGGCAAAGCCTGGTGGGACACCTTTGGAAAATGGATGTTCGAAATCGTAGAGAAATTCTCCATAACCGCCATCGCCTTCTTTCTCCACATCAGGACTCATATCAGTCCAACGATATTCGTTCCAACGGATGTAATCCAAATGCACGCCATCGACGGCATAGTGGGAGACAAAATCACCGATGAGCTGGGCCAAATATTCCCGGACCTCGCGAATACCGGGAGAAAGGCAGAAAAATTTCGGCATGACGGTGCCGACTTTATCGGTCGCGATCCAGGCGGGATGACGCATGGCCGGACTCCCGGGAGCATTGCTAAAGGCCTCGAAGCTGTTGAACCAAGCATGAAAGGCCAAGCCACGCTTATGGGCCTCCGACAGGGCGAACGCCACAGGATCAAAACCTGGTGCTTGCTCGCCAGAATATTTGCCCCAGGGCTCGAAGGCCGAGGGGTAGTAGGCCGTGCCGCTCTGGCGGACCTGCCAAAGGACGGTATTGAGTCCGGCCTTTTTCACATTATCTAAGATCTTGCCAATTCTGATTTTGAGTTTTTCGCCTCGTAAAATTTCTCCCCGTTCCTGAAAAATCTCCCATGTGATAACCCAGATACCACGGAACTCAGTTGAACTACTCTGGGATGCGTGAGGAAATAAAAGGAGTATCGAGAAAAAGATCGTGGCGGCGAGTTTCACTTAAATACTCCGCGAAAACTCAAACCAAGAAAGAGCGCAATCAGCCCAAAAGAAAATCCTACGTAAAAGGCCAGAAAGACTCGGTTAGAACATTTGCCGACGACCGCAATGCCAGCATTGTCATCCACCAATTTTTTGCGCTGAAAAACAGGCACAAAACACCAGAGATTGGCGGACACTGCTCCCAGTCCTGCGGCAATTTTAACAAAGTGGAGCAGAGTTAACTGAATAAAAAAAACTTGCATGGCCCCGGTAATCAAAACTCCCAAGACGATGGGAAATTCGACAAATTTATCGATGCTATAATGGAGTTGCGCCACGGGGGCAGTCATGGTCTGATCTCTTTTGGCGGTGAATTCCAAAATCATCTCAACTGCCACACAGCCTCCCCAGAGGCCAATAAAAATTAAATGGAGAAGAATAAGTGCTGTCATTTGAAAATAGCATGACATATCTTTGAGTGAACGGCAAAAAATACCTGAGCGTCCAACATCCCTGCCATTTTTGTTAAAATTCTTAAGAAGGAGAACCTATGTGTCGTTTTTTGGCCTACAAAGGCCGTGCCCTGCTCATGGATGAGATCTTATATGGCCCCAAAAATTCCCTGATCTGCCAGTCGATCAATGCCCATGAAATGGAAGAACCGTTAAATGGCGATGGTTTCGGAATTGGTTGGTACACTCATGAACTCTCTGACTTCCCCGGACTCTTTACCTCAATCCGTCCGGCCTGGAATGATCGCAACCTTCGCTATTTGGCGCAAAAAATTAAGAGCAAATGTTTTTTTGCCCATGTTCGTGCTGCCAGCAAGGGTGAGGTTAATGAATCCAACTGCCATCCCTTCCATTATAAAAAATTTCTTTTTATGCACAATGGGGATATTGAGGGATTTTCCGTCATCAAACGCTTTTTGCGACGTGAACTCTCGGACGAAATCTATGACTGGATTCGAGGTCAAACTGATAGCGAGCATTTTTTTGCCCTCTTTATTGATCACCTAAAAAGTATCTGTGAAAATCCTGGTCTTGAAGATATAGTCATGGCCTTCAAAAAAACCTTGACCAAAATTGACGAGGTGAAACGGGAAAACGGCGCCGAAGGCTGTACCTATATTAATTGTGCTCTCACCGATGGCAAGCACATGGTGGCCGTTCGTTACGTTTCTGATTTAAAAGAAAAGGCTTCAACTCTCTACTATGCTGAGGGAGCACGTTTCGAATGCCATAATGGTATTTGTCACATGGTGGACGCTCATAGTCCCGAGCATGCCGTCTTAGTTGTTTCAGAAAAACTTACCAGCATTGAAAAAGATTGGAAGGAAATTCCCACCAACCACATGATCACGGTTGACGAGGACTTAAAGGTGAATATTATCCCACTCACCGAAGGTGTGGTTTCAGCGGAAACTAAAAAGGCCGTGTAGGCAAGGCAATGACAGAAACAACTGCGAAACCCAACTTTCCGCTGGCCCTGATTGTTTCCTCTTTCGTCAACAAATGTGGAAATCTGGGGCTTGCGCTACTTCCGATGTTGCTGATTGAGAAGAATTTTCCCGTGGGAACTTCGAGCTTGATTATGGGAGCAACCAAGGCGGCGGGCCCTATCGCGATTTTTTTCAGCGGCAACGTCATCGGATATGTCGGTTCAATGACTGCACTTATCAGTTCATTTTTATTGAGCGCCTTGGCTTTGGGCCTACTGCCTTTTATGAGTCAGGGCATTTTTTTAGGTCTGGCGGCGGTTGGGGCCAACGTGGCCAATAACATCTACAACCCGGCCGTTCGCACCTTGATTAAGGAATCTTCGACACCTAAACAGCTGACAATAACCCTGGCCTGGCTGCGCTCGGCAAGCAATCTCGGGCAAGTCGTCTCCTCAGTCTTGACCATCCTTGCGGGGACGATGGGACTGGCCATTTTTTTCCTCTTTGACAGTGCCACCTCGCTGGCCGCGGCCTTGATCGGAAAATTCTTCATTCCCAAAACAAACTTTACAAAAGGCGCCCCTTCCCTTGCCCAAGATGCCCAATCTTCTGCCACTCCGGGTTACTATGCCTATGCCGTGATCATGGCCGTAAATTATCTGATTTATGAACTTGGAATGTTAAGTTTCTCGGCCCTCTCCAAAATCCACTTTGGCGACGAGGGTATTAAGGCCTTTGGCATGGCCATGTTTATCAACACTTTCTTATGTGGTATTTTCGCCGTTGTTGCCGCCAAATATCTGACCAATGCCAAACTCTGGACTATGCTCGGCTTTATTCTCATTTTCGCAGGTGCTCTTCTTTTTATTATTCTGCCCAAAAGTTTCCCACTGCTGGCCTTGTGCACCCTTCTTCTAACCCTCGGTGAAATCGTAACGGCCGTCTTCACGCAACCCCTTCTTTTGCACCATTGCGGCGGAAAACTCGGGCAGATTCATTACGGTCGAGGCCTCACCATTCAAAAACTGGGGAGTCTCCTGGCCGGCGTGATTCTCTTCCCCATCATTATCCACGGAGCGTTTCCCTGGGCCCCGTTTGTCCTGGCGTTTGGAACATTTTTCATTTTACTTTATTACCTACCCGATAACTTCTTTGCCAAAGCACCGCGAGCTATCTAGATAAGCCTACATCCTCGTAATGCCAAAAAGCCGGATGCCGGTCGAGTTCCGCTTCTTCCTCACTTCTAACGGTAAAGTTACTCCCAAAGGTCGGGCAGGTGGCGGGATAGTGAGTGCTAAAAAAGCTGGCAAAGGTTGGCGCATGACCTGCGGCCTTTTGCTGGCGCCACCATTCATCTTTCTCTAATACTTTGTTCGGTAAGTTGGGATTGTCTCTGAGCAAGGCCTGATAGTTATTTTCCAGCTCGTCGATATTTTCAGAACGCAAGTTCATCTCACTGGCGTCTGAGGGGAGATAGCTTGTGGAAGCCAAATCATAGGTGACGCATTTAAAATGAGAGGTCACGACATGACTCGTACTGTGAAAAATCAACCACTCCGAGGTTTGGGTGGCCACGCTATTTTCCTGCTCACAGTAGCTGACAATAATTTGATTGCCTGAGATCTCAAACCCAATGGTTGAGGCCTTGCGCTGATAGGAGTACGGATCGGAATCAAGATGACCGAGACCCCTCTGAACACAGTAGCTTCCTGAAGGAACCTCACGGCCCTCAAAGGCCAGGGCCTCCACACGAGATGCCATACTACGCCAAGGACACTCCGCCCGTGCCAAAGGAATGATGATGGGCCCCTCAGGCAAGAGTCGGCGCTGATCACGTGCCAGACTACGATATTTGTTCAAAATAAATCGCAAGAGTCGTGCCTTAGTGGCGTCGGTTGCCGGATCTTGGGCGGCGCTCAAACGTTTATACTCCTGCCAGGTCTGTTGCACTTGCCCGTTCAAAATAAATCGGGATAAAAAGGAAAATTTGTTATGCCAAGGATGCTCGTGGAAATGGGCACTGACGGTTCGTGCCCGATAGCGCTGATAATCTTTTCGCGCCAATTCTTTCACCGCCTCATAGGCAATAATAATATGGGCCACAGCGCGCTGGCAGGGGGTTCGATAGCGTAGTCCCGAAGGGGTGGCCTCGGCAGCGAGGACTTGGGAAATTCGAGTGGTCAGCTTACTTACTGCCTCGGTGCCTTCCCAGCCGCTCAAGTAGGAGCAATCTCCTTCAATGGCCTGGGTTGGCAGTGAAGAGAACACAATAAAGCACCATAGAAGAGCAAAAAGTTCGGGGAACCTAAGTAATATACTCATACACATCGTTATCGGGAAATGCTGGAAAAAATTCAATCAACTAAAAGAGTCGTAACCCTATTGCATTTCAAAATACTTGCGCCAATTGCAGATCTGAACATTTTCATAAGAAAAATCTTCAGATCCATTATAGATCAAATACTGGCCATTGCTCTTGGACTCATTCCTTTTTAAAAATTCCAGTCCTCTAATCCACTCACTTTGAAAAGTCTGTCCATATTTGATTTCAAAAAGTTTCAGGTGTTGGCCATCCTCTTCAATCAAATCAACTTCATTTCTCTTCTGATCACGGTAAAAATAATACGGAGGCTGCTCTCCAACATTCAAGCTATTTTTATAAAACTCGCTCACAATAAAATTTTCAAAGATATGCCCCAAGAGAGGATGATTTTCCAGTTGCTCAATATTACGGATATTGAGAATCGTGCAAAGAACGCCTGTATCGTAGAAGTAAAGTTTCGGGGTTTTAATATAGCGCTTGTTGAAATTGACAAAATATGGGGGGAGAAGAAAACAGATATAGCTAGCGCACATCAAAGATATCCAGGACATTGCTGTGGGGGTTTTTACCCCACAATCATTTCCAAGTTGCGTATAATTTATGGTCTGGGCCGCTCTCCCCCCTGTTAATCTCAAAAAACGTTCAAATAAGATGAGATCACCAATATTAATTATCTCTCGCACATCCCGTTCAATATAGCTTTTGATGTACTGCTGGTACCACTCATAAGGGTTAAGATGATCCTTATGAATTCGAGGGTATCCACCTTGGAGCATCAACTCTAAGGTAGATCTTTCCTTATTTTTTGCTTCTTGAATAAGCTCGCGATAAGAGAGTGGCATCAGCTCAAAAATTCTTGTCCTACCAGAAAGTGTTTGTGAAATTTTTTCCGTCAAAAGCAATTGGTGAGAACCTGTGAGAATAAACTTTTGCTTCCCCTCATCCGTAATTGTTTGAATATAAGACAAAATATCAGGGGCCCGTTGAACCTCATCGATAATAGCTAACTCAGGCAGACCCGAAAGTAGACTGCGAGGATCATCGATGGCACGCCTTCTTACATCTAAATCCTCTAACGAAATATATTTCGCTTGAGGAAAACACATCTTTGCCAAGGTTGTTTTGCCAGACTGCCGCGGTCCAACCAACGTAATAGTTGGGTATTTCTGGATGGATTGGATCACAAAGGGGAATAGAGAACGGTTGTACATATCTAATATTATTAAATAATTTACACATTGGTGTCAATTTAATATTTGATTTTAAATCCACACCATGATTTGAAGGTAGTCTATCTTTTAATCGTGGGAAGGAGAGGCAAGTTCATGAAGCTTTTTCATGGCCTCGAACTCTGAAGCTGTCGGTTTTTGTCCAAAATATAAGTTTCCTTTATATTCATAGAACTCTTTTTTCTTAGAAAGATAGTCGGGGTTATTGCTAAATCTTTTCATGATCTCCTCTCGAAGTTCCACCGGGCCTTGATTTTCTTCCCTATGCAAATTGATTCCCTTTTTCTTCATCTCGGCAATATAGAAATCTAGAGGCGTCACGGGATCATCCGTAGGCATATTTCTGGCCACCCTGTTCTCACGCGTTCCAACTTGCGTGACAGTAGTATCAATGCCATCCGAATTCATCCCACCAAGATTCCGTTCTTTCTCAATCTTTTCCAAAACTATGCGAACCCTTTTTTCGAAATCTTGGTCACTCATTTTGCTGCAAGCAACAAGCATGAAAAAAAAAATGACAATAACAAGAATAATGAACCTCATGGTTTTTTCCTACGTCGTCGTTCTTCTTCATGCTTTTTTATTTCTTGTAAAAAAGGATCGTCATTCCTACCGCTCATATTGGCGGGAAGGGAGGCGAGTTCTTCTTCACTTTTTAAAGCGAAAGCGTCTCGGTATTTGTCCCTTAAAGGTGCCGATATATGTTCTGGGTATTGCGCCAATTTAGCTTTTGCCTTACCCAGAAATTGGGTTGCAAATTCTCTCAAACTCGTATTCAAGCAAGACCTCGTCAGCTTAAGAAAGGTTTCAGCATCGAGATCATCATCGCGTAGAAGTTGCACAACGGCGGGTGTAGTCTGCTGATAGAATTTATGCTTAAACATAAAATTGAAGGCCTTTATAAGAAGGTGCTTTTGATTTTTGCCCTCTTTGGCGGCCTCAATGGCGTTATGCATGAGCTTATTATAAAAATAAGCCGCTTCTCGCAAATCGTTATTGGTTGCTTCCAAGAAATCTGTAATGCGCACAAGAATTTCCAAATTATTCTGATATTTTTCGAAGCCTGCAAAAAGGGTCTGCTTGGCAGAATCAATGTGGTGTCTCTCGAAAAACACCAGCGATTGGGCCAGAACCATTTCAGGCAGTTCAATCCCATTTAATTTGCAAAATTGTAGGGCAAGATCAAGTCGGTCGATTTGATTTGTGTGAATCATTGATTTTAAAAAAACGGAACAATTTTCATGATTCAAGGACACAAAACTTCGGTGAGTGACAAACATCTCAGAGACGATGGCATAATATCCATTTTGAAAAAGCCATTCCATTTTGGAACGCAACCAAACTTTGTACCCGAAAAATGATAGAGCGATGAAGGATACGAGGCATGCTCCCAAGATGACGGGCCTTTTGATAGAAAATTTGTCGCGGTTCTTAGAATCTTCCAATCATGCTCCAGAAAATAATTTTGGCGTATTTTTATAGGCAAGGCAAGATTTTCATGGTGTGACAGAGGTTGTGGTATAAGTCACGCGACATCATCTGAAATCTTGAGAGCTGGCCGTGTTTCCGTTATAGAGGTAGACACGAATGACGATAGCATCATTCGAATCAAGATAGGTATCCGTAATATCCAGATTTTTTGTGTAAACAGAGGCCGAGGTTTCTGCTGCCGTTGTCGCCGCACTTCCAAGAGAAACTGAGCCAGCACTGGTTGATTCGTAAACTGAAGCAGACGAGTAGCCAACTGTGTCCCCATCTAAGAAATAGCATTGAACATAAGTCGCAGTAGAATAGGCCCCAGCAGGAACATAGGCCATAAAGTAGCCGAATCCTCCAATCCCATTGACATAAACCGAGTCATACGTAACACCATAATCATAACCATCATAGCCGGGATGGAAGGCGGCCGGTGGAACAAATCGGTAATAGGTGTTGGCAACACTTAAAGTGTAAGATGTTGCGGTTACCGCGCCTATCGTAGTGAAATCTCCGTTATCGTAAAGAGTCGCATTGGTGGAGTTGGCATCGCGAAAGTAGATTTCACCACCCGCAGTAGGGGCGTTGATGTAAGTGGCCGTACCGTTGGTTAAGATAG
>CAYHRT010000131.1:10040-11132 GCA_964359085.1 uncultured Bdellovibrio sp.
AGGCAGCATAGGTCGCCCCATATGTTGGATGTGCACCAATCATGGCTGCACCCCCACCAGAATCTGCTTCAATAGTATCTGCGGAGGTACTGATCAGTCCTATGGCGGTGATGGCGTTTAGGTTCGAAGTACCGTTGGGGTTGAGGTAATAGGCGGTATCATCATCGTCAATAAACTGATTGGCCCGGACATTACCATTAAACCAGGCACTGCCTGCAAGGCCTAAGGCAATATTAGCATTGCCGTCATTCACAAGGTTGAATTGATAACCGCTAAAACCCGTCGTGGCCGACTGAGGGCAATTGGCGTTACTGGTATAGCAAAAACCCATCCCATAGAGATTATTTGTGCCAACATAAGAGCCGCCATCACCAGGGGCGCCATCGTATTGACTTGAAATCGACCAAACAGCAAAAAGTTCAGTTGATGTGGCATAACCGCCATTGATACCGTAGAAGCGAGTATTGTTGGTTCCCGAAAGACTAGTATTTCCAGTGACCGTGAGGTCTGCATTGATGGCGAGCGCGCCAGACATCGTATCACCACCAACATTAACAAAGTTCGTATTGGACTCCGTCTCGGTAAAATAGCGACCATCGAGATCAAGGGAGTTAATCAACGTCGCATGTCCGGCAAAATCCAGTGTTATATCTTGGATGACGGTGCCATTTGAATTATCAACACTGGCTTGACCTGAGGTATCTTGATGGTTGACTGTTACGTTACCTGTTCCGCCACTGATGGTGATGGCATTTCCCGCCACGATACTGTTAACCCCTGATGACCAGCTTAAAACACCCGTCCCATCAGTCGACAAAAATTGATTAGCAAGTCCGTCATCCACAGGAAGTGTTAATGTGTAATCCGCCGCAAGCGAGGTTGAGGCCTGCACAGTGACGATATTGGTGCCGGCATCAGGGTCTTCGACGATAAAACTTGTGAGTGCTTTCATGGTTGAACCGCGCACTGTTGAGGCAGTGGTGACCACTACCGTTGTTCCGTCAATGGCACCACCGGTTATCGCCACAGCTGTAGCATTTTGAGTCGCTATCGTTCCAAGACCTAAACTGGTTCGTGCGCTGGCAGGCGTTT
>CAYHRT010000132.1:0-11058 GCA_964359085.1 uncultured Bdellovibrio sp.
AAAAGTCTTAGTGTTATACAAGAACGATTGAGTCGTTTAGATATTGAAATTGAAATAAGGCCCGAATTGACTGGTAAGACAAGTCAATTCGGCAGCCTTGACGAGCTTATTACATTGACAAAAAATGTGAACTCTTGCCAGCCGTGTATGGATTTTTCTCACCTCTATGCCAGAACGGGTGAATGCAATTCATACAATGAATTTTGCACCATCTTGGATCGATTAAAAAATGAACTTGGCGCCAATGCTTTGCAAAATATGCATATTCATATTTCTGGCATCAGCTCGAATAGCAAAGGTGATTTAAAGCATCTCAATTTAAATAACTCTGATTTTAACTGGCAAGACCTGATGAAGGCCCTCAGAGATAAGGATTGTAGGGGTTACATTATTTGCAACAGTCCAAATCTTGAAAAAGATGCATTAATGCTTAAGGATTACTACGCCAAGCTTTAATGCTGCTGTTTCTACGCAGCAGTCGAAATTTTACTATTATATTGAGGGATCGGATGAATGTTGTTTTCAGCAATTTTTTGGGCACTGGTATTTAAAAAATTGGCCACCGCTAGATTAGGTTTCTGCACGGAAAAGAAATAGCATCGGTCATCGTGTTTATAAATACCCAGCATATCTGCTTTAAATATTTTACAAAGGCATTGAAAATCACTATCCGCAGATACAAAAACAATTTCCTTTGTCACAAGTACTTTCTTTACATCTTTAACTGGCCCCCAATTAATAGGAAAATCGATGGGGCCAGTTTGAAAATCAATACGCCAAAAGGTTGCATACTCAGTAATCGATGCTGGACATACTCCATTTTCTTGTAAGATCTTTTCAATTGGCAAAACAGACCGATCTCGGCCATTTGCCTGTGTTGTTTCTTGAAATGTTTCATTGAGCATCCGACCTATCAATGAATCATCAAATATCGAATTATTTGCCATATCTTACCTACTCATGAGGTCTCACGCTTCCTTTTCCTTTTCGGACAAAATGAAAATAAATATAAGGCCTTAAGAAGAAACTTTACTTTGTACCGAGTAAGGCGGTCGCGCAGTTAGATAGGATTCTTGAAGTCAAAAAAAGTTTTGATATCATCGACATCAATAATCAACCAATCAGAATCTTTTTTCCGCATTCGGGCAGTCTTTTTAGTATACACTTGTACTCGGTCTTTATTCTCAAGTTTGTCCTCATACTGAATTAAATAGGTCAACTGGCATATGTTATCATTACAGTTTTCTGAATGAATCTTAAGCTTCATGAGCTTCCGTTTATTAATACCAAAAAACTTGTCGATTTCAGCAGCAGGCAATTCACTTATTTTGTTATATAAGTTTTCATCAAGATAAGGTCGCAACCGGTCAAGAGACTGGGAATTACTAAAACGAAAATTTACAAATTCGATTAACGTGTCTTTGGCTGCCTTTTCGCCTTTCGTGCATGCCAATTGGAAAATTAAAAGAGAAAGAAGGAAAAATTTTATCATTACTGACCAACCCTGCTTGCTAGATTAAAAAAAACCACGTTGACCGGCTATAAAAAATAAATCAGACCATCGAAGATAGGTCTGCGAAATTAAGCTTTCACGCGCCCTGATTCCATAACCATTATTGCAAGTTGACATTACTTTCCCTATGCAACAAAACTTTTTACCCAACCAATTTACTTCAAGATTTACCATGCTACTTAGGTCTATTATCTCACTCACAACAATAAAACAACTAGTTGGCCCCAAGTTTGAGATCCATCCGGTAATGGACCTACCATTTGCATCTCGTACAGTAACACAAAGATTGTACACGCCGTAACTAGAAATTTGTCTTAGTGCGATACCAGGAGAATATATTGGGTCTCTTAATTCCAAAAACCATAGTTGACAAAAAAAATAAGCTATAAAGACGTAAATTAGAGAAATGAGTAACAGCACCATGTCCGAAGACTTGACGAAAAGAAAACTCAACTTAAAGCAAATCAAAGCGGCAAACAATACAAGTAATATCATCGATATTTTTTTTCCAAAATATACTGTCGTGGCGACTACTGCGGTCAAAAGCAATAAATAGCCATGTTGCTGTAAAAATTCCAAAAACTTAATTGGCGAAAACGATGAATGGCCGTGAAAAAGAGATAGACAAGCATGATAAATTAATAAAGAGATGAGACAAAACCCCATCAAGTTAAATAATATTATTTCCCGCTTTAAAATTTTTACCATTTAAGGGATATAATATAACTATAATGCCTAACCTACAAATCACATCGCGCTGTATTTCCTGTGACAACTGTCGATTGATATGTCCTGAAAATTCAGTTTTTTGCCAAGGAAGTAATTATGTTATCGAGATTAGCAGCTGCACTCTATGTTTTTATTGCGTAGCAGTTTGTCCATCAGAAGCGATTAAAGTTCAAAATCTCAATGACACTTAGTGATCCTTATGTTTTATCAACGTGCTCTCCAAAATATATGCCTGGAGCATCTATTGGAACTGTGGGGGCCTTAAAGATAAACGTTTTGCCTGGTATATCATGTGGACATCGCCAGTCTGGATCGAAGTTATATATTCGTGGCCCGGATAATCCCGCCCCATATGATCCGGCTTTTGATATTTTTAGAGGATTCAGATAGGAATGAGTAATTAGCGTTTGCAACAAATCACTTCGTGTTCTAATTACTATTTCAGTTGTGTATTTGTAATAAAAATCTTTATAGCTTTCTTTTGTTCCCAGTTCATACCAATCAGTGGCACTTTCAGAAAATATACAAACTTTGTCCCGATTAAAATCGGCAACAGAATGAAAAAATTCAGAAATCCCTTCTCTATGTTTAATTTTGGTTAAATTAAGAATCGATACACCAGAAGATGCTTCATATTTAGTATCCTGGGATATCATGGCATGCTTTACGATATTGCTTAATAATCCACCTTGAGCACATACTTGGTTTTGGCCAGAATCATGAGTAACGGGAACACAAAACAACAAAGCAGAAGCTTCTTGCATTCTTTGCGTAGCACGATCTAGCAATTCATTAGTGATGTTAAAAAAAAAGTCTGAATTAAGAACAAGAATTTTTTTAATCCCAGTAAAATTCTTTTTAAAGTTGTGAATCGCACCTCCGCTGCCTAGCAAAATTGGCTCGTGAAGAATTTTGATCTGGGAAGAATAATTTTTCCGCACATATTCTTTAATCTGATCAGCGCAATGATGCGTATTAATAACAATATTGGTAATACCTAAAGCATGGAGCTGGGTAATTCTAAAATCTAGACATGTTTTTTCGAAAAAAGGCCACAATGGTTTAGGCAAAACCTTCCCAATCTCCCCCATGCGAGTACCCAGTCCCGCGCAAAGGATGTAAGCTGCCTCAATTTTCATAGTAAATTCCAAACAAATTCTTTCTCAATGCAAGGAATTCTGGCCTTCTCAGTACAACAGCTTTGATCTTTTCCATGGCAAAACCAATATATTTCAAATATCTCTTATCATTTCTTGTAATGTATATATAGGCAAAGCTACCTACCGCTTTGAATACTCTTTGTAGTTTGCTTAGCTCATAAAAGTAATCAAAATCTACCGCATTTGTGATTCCGAGATGCTCACGCAAAATACTGTAATAGTATTTTTTCAAAGCAACGATATTCGCTTCATCAATTTGATAGTAACAATCCTCAAGCAATGAGACTAAGTCATAAAACGGAGTACCAATTCGTGCGTCCTGAAAGTCGATAACAATTAATTCTTTATTTTTTACCATAATGTTCCTCGAATGGTAATCGCGATGGCAAAGAACTTTAATAGGATAATCTTCGAGGGCATGGCAAATTTTTTTGAATTCTGATTCTATTATTGGAATCCTTGGATCGTCTTTAGGTACTTCTAAAATGCCGTGGCAGAAATATTGCAAAGTCATTTGAATTTCAGAAAACAGCTTTTCAAAATCAAAATATCTGCCACGCACCTGTTCGCGTGTAACGTTTTTTATATTGATCTTATGAATTTTAATAATCTCATCGAGACACTTGGTATAGTAGCTTAACTCTTCATTTACCAAATTAATTTCTGAAAGACACTTTATTAGAGTAACATCCCCAAGATCTTCCTCAAGGATATATCCCATTGAAAGATCACTATCATATATTAGCGGTACCCTAACTTGATTCTCCTTTAACAATCTATCTAAATACAAAAAATCATTATCAGGGCCAGTGACCGGATTATCTAAGCATGCAACGAAACTAGTTTTGTGATTAATAATTCTAAAGTATTTTCTCGTCGAGGCATCACCAGTTAGCCGTGACACATCAAAAGGACCTTCTATTGGCCAATCCTTTTTTTCACAACTACGCCTAAACATCTCTTCAACATAAATTTTCTCTGTTTGCTCAGGCCTCACTCTTGTATGCTCCTTGTTAAATTATAAAAAGCACTAGACGAATTCTTTGAGTCTTCGTCAATATCCATAGAAAGACTTTCCTTCACAATAAAACTTTTGAAAAGGTACTCTTCCCTAGACAAGGAAGCGTATTCCCCATTGTGAAAAGAAAATTCCAGCGCATGTTTGTTGATTATCTGGATCAGACTCAACACGGCCGTTGGATCCATTCCACTTCGCTTTAAAAGATAAAATGCCCATTTGTCTATTTCAACCTTAAGATCTACCGGCAATCTAGAAATAGCAATCAGTTGATTGAGATTTGTATAGCCAAGAGGCACGACAGGTTTTCTTATAAAGGCACCTTGCGAGATCTTGTAGACCTCTAGCGCAATGATCGCCTGAAAAACTCTTTCACTTTTGATATATCTTCTCAGCAAAGAAGATGAGAAAAAGATGATGCCACTTGGGAGTGAAAAGAAAAAAGGTAAATCGTCTTGTAAAATCGCAAATTCAAGATCATGTCCCTGACCAAGAAATATTTCATTATACTTGAAGATTTTAGCAGCAATTCCCGTTAGATATTTTCTTGTTTCATCGCTTATTTTTACTAGTTTTGATTTATTTTGAGCTTTAAACAAAAGTGAGAGGTTTTCATATTGGTCAATGTAATCTTTGGGTAGCGCTGTCTTTAGGTCATTCTTGTTGTGCAGCTCCCACTCGCTCACAAACAGATTCGAACATGAATGAAAAAAGACAAGTGAAGACAATACTAAGCAGATCGAATATTTTCGCTTAAAGTTACTTTTTTTCTGACGCAACACTACGTTCATCTGGGACATAGTAAATAGTAAAACCAGCAAAAATTAGATTGGGATTCTTAATCATCGGCCGATTATTTTCAAATATATCTTTCCATCTTGAAATAATACCGTACTTGTCCTTAGAAATGGAACCTAAAGTTTCTGCCGTCCGGATAAGGTGAGGGTCTCCCTGTGGTGCCCAGCTAAACTTCTCTGATGGGGATTGGTACTTCACCACCATTCCCTGAGCTAAACCTGCTTCCTTTAAATTAGGATTGTATCCAGCTAACAATTTCCACTTTGAGTAATCGCCATACAGCTTAAAGGCAACCAGCATCAGCGTGTCGCCCTTTTCTACTGTATATTCTGCAACGTCCCCAGATATTTCAATTGGAGCAATTGCTGCTGACTCCCTTTTGGCCTTTCCAGCTTTCTTCTCAGGCTTGGAATCAAAGAGGTTGACATCACTATCCTCACCTTTTTCATCATCAAACAGGTCATCATCACCATCATCTTTTCCAGATTCCATCGCAGTTTGCGTTCCTGTGCCGGCTGTTGTTTCCGCCTTCTTTTCATTGGAGGAACAGGCCATCAAAATGAAGATGAGAAGTAGCGAATGACCAATTGACCGATGCATATATTATCTCCCCTAGATGGTTTTCTAGGAGACTGATCGGCATATCTCTTATTTTATTAAAGGGTGGGATTAATAAATTTTAGCCATGCTATTGTTGCCAGAAAGTATAAAAGAGATCTTTTTGGTCAACTGCATCGTGCATTCTTTTCACCAATTCGTCGAAATGAATTTGGTTATTTAGAAAATCTAACTCGTCTGTATCAATGACCAAGCACTTCCCTGCATCATAGGACTTGAACCAATCTTCATAGTAGGTGTTTAATTTCTCAATATATTCCTGTGGGATATTTTTCTCGCAGTCACGGCCTCTCAAGCTAATTCTCTCCATTAATTTTGTTATTGAACGACGCAAAAAAATCATCAGCGTTGGTGGACTGATGTAGTCAATCATTGTTTTATAAAGTCCTAAATAATTCTGATAATCTCTGGCCGTCATTTCGCCTGATTCATAAAGCGCCCGAGCAAAGATATGGGCATCCTCATAAATTGATCGATCTTGAATCGAACTACTGTTGGATTGTTCAATACTTCGATGACCATTAAATCTGTGTGTCAGAAAATAGACTTGCAAAGGAAAAGAAAAAGTCCTCATATCTTTGTAAAAATCTGATAAGTAGGGATTATCCTCAACGCTTTCAAAATGAGGACGCCAACCAAGTTTCTCAGAAAGTTTTCTGGTTAATGTCGTTTTACCACAACCAATATTACCAGCGACCGCAATAAATACTTTATTATTATTGTCAGCCAAGGTCTTATAGGCCAAATCAAAATGATTCATTTTGTCACCCATTTGATGTTTGTGCTGCCATTCTAGTACGAAATACAAAATGTCCGTCAATACTAACCTTTACTATTTCTTTATTTGCATTTGATATCAGATACTTGCTCAATATATGGAAAAAATTTTTGGCCAGACTCCTTTCTCATGGCATGATAACCTTTATGTATGGTACTCAGGTTAGTTGCATTCCTGCCAGTTTTTGTATGTTTTTTTTTAAATCCCAGCATGGCACAGGTTGTAGATGAGCTTGATGCTACAAGTGCTGCGGCCCCAAGTAATTTACCTACAGAAAAAATAGAAAGTATTTCTCCCAGTAAACGTATTTTTCTTGTGACAAATACCAATAATTCTTTTGAGCGCGGCGATTATGTTTCTCTCATCCTGAGTTCAAAGATTGTTGCTCGTGCCCTCGTTGCAAAAATGCAAAATGAAATTGCTGGAATTAAGATTTTAAGAATTCACTCGCTGTCACTTTGGAATACTCTAAAAGTCGGCTCAGAGGTTCAGATCCTTCGAGGTGATGATAGTTACTTTAATCGCCCAGTTAAAAAAGAATTGAAAGATGAGACGGCACCAATTTCAAAAATCGAAGATGAAGATGATCTATATTCAGAAACTAAGATTGGTGATGATGATCTCTCTCTTGAGGAAAATAAAAATCGTGCAATTAAAAATGACAACCTTGTGACAGGGTCTTACGGCCGGCTTGAAGGTGTAAATAATGATGGCAGTAGCCAGTACTATGGCCAATTCATGGCACAATGGGCGTATCAGATTGAAGATAATATTTGGGTTGAAGGCGGTTTTGGTCAAGGGACCGTCAATGACTTCCCTTCAGCAGGCCTGGATACGGTACTTCGCAATATAACTTTTCGAGCGAAATATACTGTCTCAGCTCCTATGTTTTCATTTATTCAACCCTATATTGGTTATCAGATGGTCACTGCTTCCAGCGATTCCGCCGGACAGTCTGATGGTCAGGCAACTCAGGAGCAGCTCGATCAAGAAAATGAATTAATGGAAAAGATGAATAAAAATAGTCTAATTTTTGGTGTATCATGGCTCAAACGTCTTGTGCCTGGATGGTTTATGAAAGTTGATTTGGGCACAGATATTATGAATCTTGGCTTTACCCTTGAATTTTAAATATATTATCTTCATATTAATTATTACTATTGGCTGTGGTGTTAAATCGGACCTGATAGCACCCAAGGGGACTGGCTTACCTGTATATGAGAAACAATTTCTGCCAAAACCTCGTCCAGCGATAGGCCCAGATGAAAGCGATGATGCTAGCTCTCGGGACTAATGTTGGAAACAAAATAGCAAACCTTCGTCAGGCAACTACCCATATTAGTCAATATTTTCTGATTAAAGAGGTCTCACGCATTTATCGAAGCAATCCAATCGGCTATTTGCCGCAGCCAGATTTTTATAATTTAGTTATGTTTTGTGATTTGCCAACACATCCCCCTTTTGAATGCTTAACAATTTTGCAAAAAATTGAATCGGATATGGGAAGAATAAGAGATATTCCTCAAGGCCCCAGAATAATTGATATTGACATGCTTTTCTTTGGTACGATGGAACTACAAACGTCACAGCTCATCTTGCCACATCCGCAATGGCACCTGAGATCATTTACTGTTTACCCAATCATGGAAATTTCAGCTTATAATAATATAAAATTATCTTTCACCATGCAGACTTTGCCTGATCGCAAAGGGCTCATGCCTGTGGGTTTTCTTTAGCAGAGGAAAAGGAGACATTATGATCAATTTTCAGTTAAATGACGATCAACTTGCGGTGAGAGAAACCGCACTAAAATTTGCACTTAATGAGATGAGGCCAGTAGCTTCTCACTACGACCAGGCGGCAGAATTTCCAAAGAGTATAATAAATAAAGCTTGGGACCTAGGTTTGATTAACACCTGCCTTCCTGCAGCATATGGAGGTGTCGGTTTTAACCACATGGATGGAACAATTATTACAGAATGTTTGGCCTATGGTTGCCTCGGAATGAACACGAGTATTATGTCGAATGATCTCGCCTTACTTCCTATCGTTATTGCCGGAAGCCATGAACAGAAGGAAAAGTTCTTAAGACCATTTACGGAAAAATTTCAAATTGCTTCTTTTTGCCTTACTGAACCCGCTTATGGTTCCGATGCTGCTGGCATTAAAACTTCATTAAAGGATATGGGTGATCATTTCTTGTTAAATGGAAATAAAATGTGGATCACCAATGCTGGATATGCTGAACTTTTCGTTGTCTACTGCACCTTCGACAGTAAATTGAAACACAAAGGCCTATGCGCCGTGATCGTGGAGAGTGATCGAGATGGCATTGAAATTGGTAAACCTGAAAAAAAAATGGGCCACCGTTGCTCTGACACTCGGGCAATGACTTTTAAAAATGTCAAAGTACCTAAGGAAAATTTATTGGGGAAATTGGGTGATGGCTGGAAAATTGCTATGAAAACGTTAGACCATTCCAGACCTCTTATTGGATCTTCGGCAGTTGGGGGAGCTCAAGCAGCATTAGATCATTCCCTGCGCTACGCCAAAGAAAGACTTCAGTTTGAAGTTCCTTTATGTAACCATCAAGCCATTCAGATGATGGTTGCCGATATGGCCATGAAGGTTGAGGCTTCTCGTCTCCTTGTTCAAAAGGCCGCATGGCTCCTCGATAACGGTCAAAAGAATACGCAACATGCATCCATGGCAAAGGCAATGGCCTCCGATACCTGTATGGAGGTGGCCACGAACGCAGTACAAATTTTTGGTGGATATGGCTATAGTGTTGATTATCCCGTAGAGAAAATCATGCGTGATGCCAAGCTTATTCAAATTTACGAGGGGACATCTCAAATCCAAAGAATTGTCATTGCTCGGGAATGCTTTTCCTGATTTAATCACTTTTTGTCACTTCCTAGGAGACTGTATGAATATTTTTGTTTGTATTAAACAAGTTCCCGACACAGAGACAAAGGTTATCCCCAATAAGGATGGAAGTTTTATTGAAACCAGTTCAATAAAATGGGTTATGAATCCCTATGATGAAATTGCAGTGGAGCAGGCCTTGCTTGTAAAAGGAACGAATGCTAATTTTAATGTCACCGTTGTAAGAGTTGGCTCCTTGCAAAGCTCTGAAGCATTACGAACTGCGCTTGCTATGGGTGCCGATGATGCAATCCATGTTGAAAGTGCCGACAATCTCGACAGCTACACAACTGCTAAAGCACTTAAATTAGCGATCGAAAAATCAGGGAAAAAGCCTGATCTAATCTTAGCAGGGAAGCAAGCGATTGATTCTGACTGTCTACAAGTTCCGCAACTGTTGGCCCAAATGATGGGAATACCCTCTGTCAGCGTTGTTGTTGGTTTTGAGATTAATGGCACAAATCTTGTTCTAAAGCGTGAAATTGAAGGTGGAGCTCTTGAAATTTACAATGTCTCTACCCCTTGTGTTGTTGCTTGTAGTAAAGGGCTGAACACTCCACGATATGCCTCGCTCCCTGGAATAATGAAGGCCAAGAAGAAACCTCTGACACAACATACACTCGCTACACTTGGAATAAGTGATGCCGATCGAAAAGTTAAATATAGTGAATTCAAACTTCCTCCTGAAAAACCAGCAGGTAAAAAGTTCGATGCATCAGAAGAACCAAACATTGGAAAAGTTGTGAAAGAAGTTGTGACACTTCTTAGAAATGAAGCAAAAGTTATTTAAAAACGGAGAAATTATATGGCAAAAATATTGGTATTTGCTGAACCACATGGGAGCACTGTTAAGTCAGTCACTTTCGAAATCTTAGGTAAGGCCCAAGGCCACATTCTAGAAGTTGCGACTATTGGAAATTTGGGATCGAGTGCTCTTCAAGATTTGGCCCGGTATGGTGCTCAGAGAGTGCATGCCATTAAAGGTAAAAATCTTGAAAAATATAGCCCCGAAGCTTACGCTGAAGCACTCCAAGATTTTATTTCCAAAGGAAATTACGATTATGTTTTTGCTGGAGCAACCTCGGCAGGCAAAGACTTTTTCCCCCGATTGGCTGGGTTGTTTAATGCTGGCATGGCGAGCGATGTTGTCAATTTCCTATTTGAAGGTGATAAGTGGTTTGGTACTCGCCCTCTTTTTGCTGGAAAATGCCTCGCCAAAGTTGAATTACAAGGACCAAAACCATATTTTATTACAATTCGCCCCAATGCCTTGGGTTTACCGACTTCACCAAAGTCGTCTTCCCCAACATCTAGCGAATTCACGCATGATGTTCCCTCAATTCGTGCAGTCATAAAAGAAATCGTCAAAGGTGCTTCGGAAAAATTAGATTTAACCGAAGCCAATATTATTGTTAGTGGCGGTCGGGCCATGGCCAATGCTGATAATTTTAAAATCTTGAATCAACTGGCCGATGTCATTGGCGCAACAGTTGGTGCAAGTCGTGCAGCCGTTGAT
>CAYHRT010000133.1:0-11043 GCA_964359085.1 uncultured Bdellovibrio sp.
GACCAGCTCTGAGTTTGCGCAGGTTATTGCCTTTTGGCACATCAAAAATTACATGGACCGCTTTCACGACTTTGTTCGCAATATTTATACTTATCAAGCCAATCCCAATACCCCCCCTCCTCTCAACCCCTATGAAACCGCCATTCCGCGGGCCCTGTATACAACCAAGGCGCAGTGGTACGGCGGACAGACCTTGGTGACCTATGCCGACTGCGATTTCCCCGACAACGCAAAATTTGAGCCTGCTGACTTTAGCCTATGCTTTGGCTCACTCTCAGAATTTCCCGCGGTCAAAATGGCCCAAGATCCAAGCGTTATGCACCATGAATTAGGCCATGCCTTCACAAAAGTTATCATGAATTATAGAAATGTCGCCTACGGTTCTAGTTTCGTGGAACGTTCCGAGATCGGCTATGCCTTTTATGATGAAGCTAGATCCATCAATGAAGGAGTGGCGGATTATTTTGCCTATGCCATGAATGGACGAAGCCGCTTCGGCGAATGGGGGCTACAACGTTTTATCGCTTCAGGCCGACCGGTGGATGAAAACGATGCTTTGCATGCCCCAGGAATCTCACGTAATGTCGAAGAACGCCTGCGCTATCCTGACTATATCAACTACGATGTTGCTGACCCTGCCGCAACCATCGAGGATATCCACTACACAGGCCAAATTGCCTCTCACTTTCTCACCGCCTTCACCCGTGATTTACAGGAAACTTGCTCTATGACCTTCACCCAGGCCACAGATACCGTGCTCTATCTCTTGATAGAAACTTATGCTGAATTGGGTGACTTAACCAGCACGGCGAGTGATCACAGCTCAGGGGCAGGAACCTCTGAGCCCACCATTCACCATCGCAAAGACACCGATTGGGCAGGTGTGCGCATTTCAAAAGATTGGCTGATGAAAGGAACCCCCATCACTTTCCGAAGTTGGGCACAAAAATTCGCCAAGTATGCCTATCAAATTTTAAATAAAAGCAGCTCCACTCGCTGCAACGGAATCAACTATCCACTCGATAATTTGGAAAAGCTACTCGATTCATACGGACTTTTACTCTTTAAAACTTATAACGAAAATGGCGGCAACTATACCAACGGAAATAGTGGAACCAATAAAAAAATAACGGCCGCCAATCGTCTCAAGTCCGTGCTTATCTCCAAGAATTTGATAAAACTTGACCCATCCACAGAATCATCCGCCATCTTTGTCTTCGACAAGCGTACAGATATGCTGGCGGCAGTGGCCTCAATGCAGGCCAGTGGCAACATTACTCAGATCTCGAGCCAAATCCCCTCTCAACTCGATTATAACAATGGCAATAATGAGATCAGTCCAGGCGAAGTCGTGGGAATTGCCCTTAACCTGTATAATGATTCCAACTCCACCATGGCCGGCGTGCAAGTTTTGGCCAATGACTGGGACCACGTCAAAATAGATAATGGTGTACCTAAACCATGTAATAGCTTTGAAGATAGCTGGCCACTCTCCACCGAAGGCGCGGCGCCGGCCGATGGAAGTGGTGCGGCTTCGTCTGGCCAATGTCAGTGGATAACACGAACCAATGGGGTGGCAGGCCTAACCACTCCTTCAATCGAGAGCAATGAATCGGTTTATCCGGTATGTTTTGTGCAAGTGTCTGAGGGAGGCACCACCAAGTGGGCCACCCAAGATGCTCTCCGAATTAATCAAAATGGCGATCCCAATAAGTGCCTAGGAGGAACCACCAGACGCAATGACTGCTACTTCAGGGCCATCCGTGGTGCTGATTTTGCTTGGTATTCAAGAATTAACCCCAAGACGAGCTGGGGCAAATCGGTCCCCGACGAATCAGGCTCTCCGACTTTTAATAGCAGCAACGTCATGTTCTTTGAGTCAAGTCCTGATATTCCTCCTGGAACCGTGTTTGATTGTCGTCTCAGAGTACGATTCACCAATTGCACGGAATGTTTTACCAAACAATCAGATGTAAATGAGGATGACTGGCTCGATTACGAATTTGCTGGCCCCCTTCCTTTTAAAATCATTCATTTTCAATTTACGGTTATTGATTAGCCATTATGAAGACTTCCACCAAACGAAGGGTATCTTTCTTTTTTCTGGTACCTTCCGTTTTTCTTCTTTGGATCTTGTTCCATCGTTTAACCACAGAAACGGTCCCAACACAGGCTGGTGGAGAAATCATTCCACCAGGCCCCAAGCTCATCACTTTTGAAACTTTGGAAAAACATGCCAACAGTATCAATAGCATTCGGCGTCGTCCCAGTACTTCAGCAGAAGTTAAACATGTTACGCTCGCGATTAAGGCACCCGATATAAATGCACCGCCAGCGATCAAACGCCAAGATCGGCTCTTGCGCGGACAAGATCTTGAACGCTTCAGCAATGAGAATATTTTTCTCCCCATGCTGAATACTCCCGTACCAGACTGGAAAGAAAAATTGGGCCATGAACTCTTACGCTTCCAACCTGAGGGGGTAAAAATAGCTTTGGCCCATGAACAGAGTTTTATAAGCATTTCGGGAGGCAAAGGCCGCTATCTTGAACTGGTCGTGGTGAACTATATTAACCCCGTGAATGGCAACACTGCCTTTCGGGCCTTTGCCGATTCACAAACAGGTCAACTCATCGATACCTGGGATCAGACTCACTCTGAACGGCGCACGCCCATCAAGTTTACTCAGCACAAGGACTAAAATTTCATTTCGGGAACATGATTGGGGACTGTCAGCTTGGCCTTGGTCGATTTAACAATCTCCTCTATTGAGACGCCGGGGGCCCGTTCACGCAGAACCAGTCCATTGGATGTGACATCAATCACCGCCAGCTCAGAGACAATCTTTTTTACCACGGCCACACCGGTCAAAGGAAGAGTACACTTAGGCAGCACTTTACTGGAACCATCTTTAGCCACATGTTGCATGGCCACGATCACATTGGGAGAACCGGCCACAAGATCCATCGCTCCGCCCATCCCCTTCACCATTTTGCCCGGGATCATCCAATTGGCAAGACTTCCTTCCTCATCTACCTCCATCGCTCCAAGGACTGTAAGGTCCACATGGCCGCCACGGATCATGGCAAAGGAATCGGCACTGGAAAAAAATGATGCGCTCGCAATGGCCGTGACTGTTTCTTTACCAGCATTAATGAGATCGGGATCAAGTTCTTGCTCAGTGGGATAGGGGCCCATTCCAAGCAAACCATTTTCGCTTTGAAAGACCACATCAATACCTTTGGGAATATAATTGGCCACCAGAGTGGGAATCCCAATACCCAGGTTCACATAATATCCATCTTTAAGTTCCTGAGCGATACGTTGGGCAATTTGCTCGCGAGTTAGGGCCATATTATTTTTCCTTCCTTAGAGTTTTTCTTTCAATACGTTTCTGATAATTGATCCCTTGAAAAATTCTCTGCACATAAATCCCCGGCACATGAATATTATCCGGATCAAGAGAACCAACGGGCACCATCTCCTCAACTTCCGCAATGGTGATTTTTCCGCAAGTGGCAATCATGGGATTAAAGTTGCGTGCCGTTTTCCGAAAAATTAAATTTCCCATAGCATCGCCGCGCCATGCTTTCACGATGGCATAATCCGCCTTGAGCGCTCGCTCTAACACATATTTGCGTCCATCAAACTCGCGCACTTCTTTACCCTCGGCCACCACAGTTCCCACACCGGTGGCGGTAAAAAATGCAGGAATCCCCGCACCACCGGCACGCAGCTTCTCGGCCAAAGTTCCTTGAGGTGTCATCTCAAGTTGTAATTCACCAGAGAGCACCAGCGTTTCAAACAGCTTGTTCTCTCCCACATAACTTGAAATCATTTTTTTGATCTGACGTTTTTGCAAAAGAAGGCCTAGCCCAAAATCATCAACGCCGGCATTATTGGAAATACAGGTTATGTCCTTAATGCCTTTTTCGGCCAAGGCCGCGATGCTATTTTCAGGAATTCCGCAAAGACCAAATCCTCCCAAGGCCAGAACACAGCCATCTGGAATATCATAGACGGCTTCACGCGCGTCCTTTACAACTTTCTTAAACATGACATTTCTCCTTTCAGTGTGCCTGACCTAGTAATTCTTTTAATATCGACTGACTCGTTTCTAATATCTGCTGATGCAATGAATTTCCATGCGAATCCATCGTGACCACCACCGGAAAATCTTCCACCGTAAATTCCCAAATGGCTTCAGGCGAGCCAAACTGTTCGAGATAGACACCATCCACAGATTTAATCTTCTCGGCCAAAACTTGAGCGGCCCCGCCAATGGCGTGCAAATAGACACAACCATACTCCCGACAGGCATTAAGGGTCTTCGGGCCCATGCCTCCCTTACCAATAACACCCACCAACCCGTGGTCACGTATAACTTGCCATTGATAGGGTTCTTCCCTAATGGAAGTTGTTGGGCCGGCTGCCACTACGCGATACTTACCCGTTTTCTTATCCTTCAGCACAACCGGGCCACAGTGATAAATAATTTGATTCTGCAAATTAACCGGCGAGGGATTTCCCTCATGCAAATATTTGTGAACAGAATCTCGTCCGGTAAAAATCTTTCCCGTAATATTAACCATGTCACCGACGCGAAGTTCGCGCACCATGGCCTGGGTAAAGGGATACGTTAACGTCTTCATGGCCAATTCTCCTCGTTAGTAAAGCCACTTCACAATTGAACCGTTTTTGCCAAGGACAATTCCCTGGCGACGAAAGGCCCAGCACATATAACTAATGGATACAAAAAAACTGGCGGGTACCCGTTGTTGTGCACCAATCTTACAACTAAGCAGAGTAGTTTTGCCCCCAAACCCCATGGGGCCAATCATAAGCTTATTACAGGATTGCACAATATCCTCTTCCATCTTCAGCAGTTCTGGGTCAGGATTTTTATCATCAAGCTTACGCAATAATTGCTCTTTACTTTCCAGATAGCTAGAACCGCGATCACCACCAATACAAATTCCCAAAACTCCCGGGCCACAACCCTGCCCCTGGGCCTTTACCACTCCATCTAAGATAACTTTTCGAACGCCCAACATGTCACGTCCGGCCTCGATTGGGGCATAGGGAAGAGAATATTGGATCCCCACATTTTCACAGCCACCGCCTTTGAGCATGACACGGACTTGCACCTCGGCGGATTGGTGCTGGTGAAAATGAAAAGAGGGATGGCCGGGACCTAAGTTGGTTGGTTCACTTTTTCCTGTAACAGAATTAACACTATTCTGGCGCAGATATCCCAACTCGGTGGCCTTTACAATGGCTTTTCTCGCCATAGTCATAAATTTAATCTGATCGAAATTGCCCGGATGTGAAACATAAAAAAGTACCGTTCCAGTATCCTGACACAAGGGCTGAGATTTTTGCTTAGCCAGGGCAATATTGTCCTGGATAATCTTCATGGCGTATTCGGCGGTAGTGTTTTTTTCTTCTCTCTCTAGCGCTTCCAGAATAACTTTTTGAACATCATCAGGTAGTTCCGTAGACGTACGCCTAAGTAACTCCAGTAGAGATGAAAATACATCCCCGGGAGAAGTGGTTTTGATTTTTTTTGAACTGGCAATCTTTTTCCTCGTAATTTTCTTTGTAATCTTCCTGGTAATTTTTTTTGTGCCTTTTTTGGGCGGAGTTTTTTTGGCCATGGATCGATCTCCTGCTTGCATGTGTTGACGAATGAAATTATTTTCCACTATCGTAACAGAGCATTCCAGTTCCGTTAACCTTTAACTAATAAAAATAGACTTCAATGTTTTCCTTAGGTCACCTCAATTCTCAACAGCGCCTTGCCGCCGAAACAGCGGAAGGGCCGGTCCTCATTTTGGCCGGAGCAGGCAGTGGCAAGACCAGTACCATCACTCATCGCATGGCCCATATGGTGGCCAATTTAAATATCTCACCAAAATCAATTTTAGGAGTGACATTTACCAATAAAGCGGCCAGGGAAATGCGCGAACGTGTGATTTCTCTTATTGGTCATGCTGGATCTCACGGTATGACGCTTGTCACCTTCCATGCTCTTGGTGTCTCCATTTTGAAAAGGCATATCGAGAAACTCGGGTATCATCCCAACTTTAATATTTATGACACGAGTGACCAGATGTCGATTATCCGTGAGGCCCTCAATCAGTATCGCAGCGACAAGGATGGCGGATTTGATCGTAAAACCATCCAGGCCAGAATAAGTTTTTTAAAAAACCATGGCATCTCACCAGAAGAATTTCCCAAATCAAAACACTTTGACCATGATTCTCCTTATGATTTAGTAACCCAACACTGCTTCCAATTTTATCGCGATAAAATGCACTTCTATAACGCCATAGATTTTGATGACATTTTATTTTTAACCGTGACACTCTTTCGTAAGTTTCCAGAACTGGCGCTGTCCTACTCACGTCGTTTTCGCTATATCATGGTGGATGAATATCAAGATACCAATGCCCTTCAGTTTGAATTAATTTTGGCCTTAACAAGTGACCATAAAAACCTATGCGTGGTTGGTGATGACGATCAATCCATTTATGCTTTTCGCGGGGCCGATATTACCAACATACTCTCCTTTGACAAACATTTCTCTCACGCCAAGGTGATCAAATTAGAAGAGAACTACCGCTCAACCCAACCCATTTTAGAGTTGGCCAATCATGTCATTGCTCAAAATAAAGTGCGCAAACAAAAAACTCTTTTTAGCCAAAAACAAAGCACTGAACTCCCCACCCTTTGGGCCTGCGGTCATACTGAGCATGAGGCCCAAGCAGTAGTGGAAGACGTTTTGCAATATTGGCGAAGTGGAAAACATTTACGTAATGTGGCGATTCTCTATCGCTCCAAAACCCAAGTCGAACCCTTTGAAGCGCAACTGCGCATGTCCCAAATACCCTACAATATCATTGGCGGACAAAAACTTTACGACAAAAAAGAAATCAAGGACATCATGAGTTACCTCACTCTGATCTATAATACACGAGACGAATTGGCCCTTCGGCGCGTCCTCAACGTCCCTCATCGTGGTATCGGGCAAGCCACTCTTGATAAATATTTAGCGCTTAAAGACAACAACAAATCTGACCTCTTTTCTGCTTTAGAAAGCAATCCCCACCTTGGGCCGACAAAATCTACAGGCGTGTCGGACTTCACCAAAATCATTCGCCAAGCAAAAGAATCTTTTGCCCAAAAGCCGCTCCCTACGGCCATGGCGGAACTCATTACTCAGCTCGACTATTATGAATATATCAATCATGAATATAAGGATACACCCAAGCAGGCCGAGCGAAAGAGAATAGATGTTGAAATGTTTCTGCAAACGGCTGAACAGTTTTATAATTATCACAAACAAAACACGACGCTTGATCTCTTCGTTGAAAAGATCATCTTACAGGATTCCCAGGATGAACAAAAAAACCAAGAAGATCAAGAAGATCAAAAAAATGAAGTTTCCTTAATGACTCTTCATTCCGCCAAAGGCTTAGAATTCGAGCGCGTGTATTTTGTCGGGGCCGAAGAGGATTTACTCCCCCACAAAAAAACCATCACTGAAGGTACTGATCTCAGCGAAGAATTGCGCCTCTGTTATGTGGGAATTACACGCGCGCGCCAAAAACTCATTCTCACATATTGCAAAGAACGTACCATCTATGGGAAAAAAATTCCTCGCCACAAATCCCGCTTCCTGGAAGTGCTAAAACCAGGCCTCTTTATCGAGCAGGACCGCACTACTTTCGGCCACCTCTCACCTGAAGAGGCCAAGGACTACAAGAAAAACTTCTTCAAGGGCCTAATCGACGACCTGTAATTTAAATGGAAGGTACCTTTCTTTTTCAATATGCGTCTGCGAATTCATCTGTGGCATTCGGACGATTGCCGCAATCCAACTGGGCCGGACGAACAATTTCCGCGAAGTGCCTGGCGTAGTATTGGTGACAGTCGGCATTGGTACTTCCCATAGTACTGTTACAAGCGTTCGTCCCCCCGTCCTCACCAATGGCATGAGCGGGATAATAGTCGGCGATATACTCGTCCGCCAAACCCAACGCGTGCCCTGTTTCATGGGCGATCGTGGATGCGTCCGTATCCATCGAATAGCTTCCGGCATCCTGCCAATTGTTAGTGATGTCAGCGCAATCCCGACTTTCCGTATCATGGTTATAGCAAGCGGAAACGGTAACCTTGGGCTCCTGGTTATCCTCGCATGGATTGGTCTCATCACACCTGGTAACTTCGTAGGCGACTTTGGGAACCGCGATGCCCGCGGTGCGATCATTAAATGCTTTATTCGCCTGACGTACCCATAATTTAGTCAAATCATCAAATTTGCCTTTCTGATAATCACAATCTCCCACCATGGTGGAATAATCAAACTCATCAGGATCGACGATGCCATTTCTGTTGAGGTCGGATAAGGATAATAATTTTGCCGGAGTCGTTGTCGTCGCGCCCGCGGCGTTGGGTACCATCGAATGATCACATTGAAAGACATAATTTATCTTGGTCTTCACCTTATAGCTGCCATCCTGCTGTGGACTGATGTCATAATTGGAACTCGACTGATACGGAAATCCATGGGACGGGCGCTCGACATGAACCGTCCCGTCACTTTTAACCTTAACACCTCGGCACGAGAGCGACTGACTGAATACTTGAAATTTCTGCATGATATTTTGCTGGCACATGACCATTCTCATGGCATCACGACTGCTCTGATCTTCTAAATCGAGCACCGCCTGTTGCACGACATTAGGATATCGAGTCGCCAGACTCCTCAGACTTGTATTGTCCCGGCATAGCCCCACCATTTGCGCGGCCAGGACTTCCTTATAATTAGTCTTGAGATCGCCGAAGGCCGCAGTCCAATCATTCTTGGCGGCTGCCAGTCTTGCTTTTTGAGGATCGACGACATCAGGATCTTCCATTGATCTGAAGGCCCTGTTCCATCGGCCGTCGTCAATAATATTACCGTCCTCATCGATATCTCCAGGACTGACCAGCTCCGGGTAACCGCCCTCGTCGTCCACCGATGCACGAAAGAGCTTTTGACCGCGACACACCAGACGTCTGGTGTCCCGCGTGACCGGACAGGCTGCGCTAGCCGGTTGAACCTCGGTGGTCGTGGCATCGCAAGTGTCAGGCAGCCCGCTCACACTGGCGTTTGTATCTGCCCCCAGGATGTTAAAAAGTCCCTGTCTGAATCTGGCATAAGCGTTTCGTCCGCAAGAATCGTTGTTCTCAGTGACCAGATTCCCTTCCGGCCGCACTCTTCCTCTCAGAGTGACCTCGGACATAATACCACCGTTTCCGAAGATTACGGGAAAGGCCTGGCTGATACGGTGGCGATTTTTGCGAATACTCATACATCTCAACTTACTGTCATCATCGTGTTTCGGACAGATACGGTCCTCATGAACCTTGAGCTGCTTTTCCAACATGTAGGCCTGTGACACTCGATCAATATCGGATGAGGCCCTCACCGCCCGTAGTTTCACGCTTAAATTGCGCGCCTCCCTCGCCTGTGCAAATTTTCTGGGGTCACGGCGACTTTCCTGCGCCATGATGTCATCCGTTCTTGTGATATGCGAGTCCAGCTGCTCATCACTCAGGCGGCCGAGAGTCTTTACCGCGCGAACTACTTTGTTAGCGCTCTCATTATCCGCCAGACAGGACGGAGGGGAGGTGACTTTTTCCCCCATGGCACTCATCTGCAGGGCCAGATATTCAAAGGCCTTTTCTTTCACCATTTCGGTCGCGGCCACTTCCAGATTATGATCGGCGGCGTTCAGGTAATTGGCGAAAGGTGAGTTCCTATTCACACATGGAGAGGCAATATTCGCCCCGGGGGCGGGACAGGGCGTTTGAAAGACCGAGTCGGCCTCCGACTCACTGCTGCTATTGAGCCATCCGTATCCGGCGCGATTGCGCTCAGACACACCGGCGACTGCCGGAATCTCGCTGACAGGCCGCCGCTGCGGGATGTGCGCGAAACTATCTTGCGCCAATACCAAGCTGCAGCTCACCAGTGAATGTGTGAATCTCTTCCAAATACCCATTTGCATATGAACCCCTTATCCGATTAAGGCCGTCGTTGTCCGTCAAACCCCATGGCGCACAGACGCACCCTCTTAAGAGGTTTCTTCTTCGACTGTTGTTCTGAAAAATTTTCAAAGACTACAAGTCCGCTACTCGGAGCGATATCTGCGGGGATCACCAGATCAACTTTCACCTCATGCCCGGGTTTTAACTTATAGGATAATTTCGCCGGTTTTTTGGCATAACTAAGTTCCCGCATCACACCGTCTCCCATCTGAAGGGAAAACTGCTTTCCGGCCGTGGCGGGTAGGTCGAATTGTAGCTCGTCGCTACCGGCATTTTTTATAAACGCCTGAACATCACGCGATTTGAAATCACGATTCTCCCGATACTCGAGAAATTTTCGACTCACCTGTTTCTCGCCAGGCAAGGAATTCACGATCAAAGCGATCTTCTCCTGAAATTCCTTCGTGGCCTTTTCATGCGCTTTGACATCGATGGATTGCGCCTCATTACCCAATTCCACAAATAAGCGCGGATACGAGTCCGTGGGGGAAATCGCAGTAGGGTTTGAAGGCCTAAGTTTTTCATTCTCCTTAAGCGCGGAAATAGCACTCACCATCAAGGCGCTGTGAGTTTCCTTTGTTACAGACAAGCGCGCCTTTCCCCCGACATAAGAACAGCCCGCATGATTACCGCCCAGGTAAAGGCCGGAATATTTTAAGGTCCCGTCACCATCTAAGATAATTTGCCACTGTTCTTTCCAGGCACCGCCGACGTGGACGACAGTGTATTCGAAAGTCGCCATTGTCTGCTCACGATCGACCTTCTCCGGCACATCCAAGGCCATGGCGCTCACCAGACATAATGACAATAGCAGAATCCACAAAGCTTGTTTGAAATGCATAATTACCCCAATAAGTGCAAAAGGCCCCACTACCTGAATATTCTATCGGCCGATCGCTCTATTTCGATCACCGAGGCAGAAAATGCCCGAATGAAAGGAGATTTT
>CAYHRT010000134.1:0-10935 GCA_964359085.1 uncultured Bdellovibrio sp.
AAGCTTGATCTTTTTCGGTTGTGATGATCAAAATATCCTTAATCCCGCTCAACATCAGCAAGGCCAGCGGGTAATAAATCATGGGTTTATCGTAAACGGGTTGTAGTTGCTTTGTGGTAATTTGAGTCAGGGGATAGAGGCGATTTCCCGCGCCACCGGCAAGAATGATTCCCTTCATTTTATATATCCTTTTGCGATTAGATAATTTTTTAAATGCTCTTCCCAAGTTGGAACGGTAACTAAGTTACTAATTTTTGTGGTATCCAAAACACTATATTCTGGCCGACGTAAAACGGAAGGATATTCTCTCCATGAGACGCGCAAAACAGATCCTGAAAGCTTACATTCTTTCAAAATGGTCTTGGTAAAATCATACCAACTACACCGGCCCTTTCCGGCAAAATGATATGTGCCATAGGATGCCAAATTATTTTCTATAAAGTGGCAAACGACTCTGGCCACTTCACCGGTCGAGGTGGGAGACATGATCTGATCATCAATGACCTTCAGTTCCTCGCCTTTTTGCGCCTTAGCAATCATCGTTTCTACAAAATTACCACCCTTACCGAGGGCACCAGCAATTCCAAAGAGTGAAGATACTCGAAAAATAAAATGCCGATCACAAGTGGCCCGAACCAAATCTTCTCCCGCCAACTTTGATGCACCATAAATATTAATGGGGCGAGGAGTATCGCTTTCGCTATAGGGTTTTCGACTCTCTCCAGAAAAAACATAATCGGTGCTAAAATAAATTAGGCCACCCTTTACCTTTGTACAATGCTGTCCCAAGATCGCTTGCGGGATGGCATTCACTTTGTAAGCTTGTTCACAGTGTTCTTCGCAAAAAGTGGTATTCGTCATGGCAACACAATTGATGATGGTATCCACTATTCCCACCGTCTGCTCTAGAAAAGAACGCAGATCTTTCTCACTTCCAAAATCAACATGCTCACGATCAAAAGACAAGACCTCGACATTTTTCAATGCTCTAAGACCATTCACAAGGTCTGTGCCCAACTGCCCATAGGCACCAAACACGACGACCTTTTTCACCCTCATTTTAGAACCTCATGCAACATTTGCCATTTCTCATCTTGCTTAGACAAAACTGGATTGGTGGTTGGCCAAGGAATATTGATAGTGGGATCATTCCAAATTATTCCTTGATTGTGTGCGGGGGAATAGTACTCATCAACTTTATAAATAACGTGGCAATCTTCCATTAATGTGCAAAAACCGTGGGCAAAACCTTTTGGAATCAAAATTTGATAGTGATTTTGATCAGACAGTTCAAAGGTAATAAACTTGCCAAAATTTTTTGACTCGCGCCTGATATCCACCACGACATCCAACACCGATCCCTTCACCACACGGACTAACTTGGCTTGTGCCATCGGGTGTGTCTGAAAATGCAAGGCCCTGATGGTATATTTCTGGACAGAAAAAGAATGATTATCCTGAACAAACTGATAATTTAAACCAGATTCTTGCATTCGCCTTAAATTAAAACTCTCTTGAAAAAAACCCCGATTGTCCTGAAAAACTTGGGGGACAATCACTTTGATCTCAGGAAAATCAGTTGCAATCACCTTCATATTTTCCCTTCTCCCTCTTCCGCCACATAAGATGAAATTTTCCCCTCTAACACAAATTGATAGGCAAAGAGAGTCGGCCACATCCTAGCAAAGGCATAGTATAACCGATCCACCGCACGGAGCACTTTGCTTTTTCCAATAGACTCAAACACCACTTCAAAAGGCAATCCGGTCGGCCGGACACTGGTCACGATATAGCCACATCGTTCCATTAACTGAATAATGGTGCTCAGGGTATAAAAACGCACATGGGTTTCATCCAGAGTTCCTTTCGGCCCGTAATTAAATCGACCAACGAGCAGTGATAATCGATAAAACCAGATGGCAATATTGGGAACGGAAACAACGATCTTTCCATCCTCTTTTACAAAACGCTGGATGTATTGAAGCATGCCCGGAGCATTTCGGATGTGCTCGACCACATCTGCCAAGATGATGTAATCAAACTCACGTTTAAACTTTAAATCCTTGTATTCTTCGAGATTAATCTGAAAATATTGTTCACATTTCGCCATAACCTTTTCTTTTGGAACCATATCAACGCAGAAAGAACTAACACCTTTTTGTATCAATGATTCAGTTATCAAACCATTGCTTGAACCAAGGTCCAAGGCCTTCCCCGGTTGATTTATTCGGGCAAGTATTTGCTCATGGGAACTATAAGGACTACGTTTGCGTGTATAGTGAAACTCGTTAGAAACTAAATACCGCCCTCTTCTGAGGATATGTAGTTGGTGCAACCTGTATTCTAAAATCGAGAGACAAACATCCTTCGCATATTTAAAACCATTAACATTACAAACTTCGTCGCCATAAAAGGTTTTAATAGGAATCTCTGTAATGGTGACTCCCAGGGCACGACACTGGATGATGATTTGTGTGTCAAAGTGAAATTCATCCGTATTCTCCTCGTAAGGAATATTTTTTAAGACCCGCGTGGAATAAAGGCGATAGCCTGAATGAAATTCGGATAAATGTGTCCCGATGATAAAATTCTCAAAGGCAGTTAAGACCTGATTTCCCATCCACTTATAAAAAGGCATTCCGCCCTTAAGTGCATCACCTCGATTGACCATCCGAGAGCCGAAAACAACTTGCGCCTCCTGTTCAAAAATTGGCAGAAGTAAATCGGGAATATACTCGGGCGCGTACTGTCCATCACCGTGGAGCATGACGACATAATCAAGCCCCTTATTAATGGCGTAGCGATACCCGACCTTTTGATTTCCCCCGTAACCTAAATTAACCGAATTCTTATAAATGTTCAGCTTCTCTTTTAAATTCGGATTGGCAAGTAACCTATGGGCCTGTTCAAAGGTATTATCAGGACTAGCATCATCAAAAATATAAATCTCTTCGATGGCCTCATAAAGTTCAGCGGGAATTCGTGAGACAGTCTTTTGAATATGCGCGGAAGCATTGTAGCTGATCACAAAAATACCGATTTTTGGGAAGGCCTTGCCTAATTTCTTTTTGATCTCATAAATTCGAGTAATCTTGCTGTGATCAACGGAAAATTTAACAGCTTGTCCGCGTCGATTAACCTGTATATCCATTACCTGCCTCTTGTATGGGGCTTCAGTTCTAACATAGAGCGCGAATTATGATAAAGCTTTTATTTTTGCCAAAATTAGCCGCATCTTTCATGATGATAGTATGCAAAATTCATTCATTAATCAGCTTAAAACTAATCCCGTCACGCCTTGGATTGTTATTTTTGTTTTCCTAGCGATATTTTCTCGAACAGGAGGTGGAACCAATGAGTATTCACGCTATGCGACGCTTCGGGCCATGAGTGACCAACAAACTTTCAAAATCAATGACTACGTTTCCTGGACCATTGATTGGGCCCAAACCCCGGACGGATCATATTATTCAAATAAAGCACCAGGACCGATGTTCTTGGCCTTTCCCGCCTTCTATCTTCTGGAACAGATCACAAAATTTGATATAAAAGAAAAATTTGAAACCAAAATTGATCCAGTATCCGGAAAAAGTCGCACTATCCGGCCTAATCTTCCAGGTCCCACGACAAGGACACTCATAGCACTCATCACTCAACTTATCCCCTACGCCGTGCTGTGTTTTCTTTTAGGCAACTTTTTACTTCAGCAAGGCGTCCCTATTTGGGGAGTGCATTTTATGGCGGTAGCACTCTTGTTTGGCAATACCGCTTCTCTTTTTGCAAACATTTTTTTTGGTCATGCCCTTACGGCATGCCTGCTCTTGTTTAGTCACTTTTTTCTTCTTCAAAAAAAATATTTTTGGGTTGGTCTCTTTTTTGGTCTGGCGCTCCTAAGCGATTATACAGTGACCCTACTTGGGCCTTTGGTGCTCATCAATCTCATCTTCGCTAATCGCAGAGAATTTAGATGGATGGGGAAATTACTGGCCGGTGGATTATTACCCGGAATTTTGTGGTGCTGGTACCACATCAGTACTTGCGGTAGTCCTTTTGTAATTCCGGCCCATTTTCAAAATCCAATATGGCAAAATATGAAACATGAATCTCATAACCTTTGGGGTCTTTTTGTACTGCAAATTCGTTGGGATCTTATCGGCGAGTTAATCTTTGGCAGCATGCGAGGCATTCTCTTCACCCAACCGTGGGTGTTGTGTCTAATCCCAATGCAATTTTTCTTGTACAAAAAAATCCTTCAAGACAAAATCATGATGAGTACCTCAATACTTTGCCTTATCGGTCTTGCTTTCTTGCTTATCATGAATTCAAGTTTTGGTGGTTGGCATGGCGGACATACTTCAGGCCCTCGTTATTTATCTATGGTGTTTCCTATTTTTGCCTTGATGGCCGCTCTATTTTATGGCCATTTGCCGAAATGGTGCCAAGGACTGCTTTGGATTTCATTAATGCCATCTTTAGTTCTACGAGCACTTGTCTATGGCAGCACCCCACTCGCTCACGAGCAACCCATCTGGCCCTACCTCTATAATTTTATGATCGCTCAAGAGGCCGGCAAGGGCATGTTACGCTTTGGACTTTTGCTGTCTGGATTGATTCTTGTTGCGCTGGTGGTCTGGTTACAGAGAAACAAAAGATTGGCCCACCAAAGCCAGGACTTCATCAACGGAAAAGCTCTTTAAGCATATCATCGATTCACAGCTTGAAAGCCCGCAATAATGCGCAGCCTGCGTCCGACATTCAAGCGGATCTAAAAAGAAAAAGGCATGCCTTTTGGGATCGTAAGGGTGCCATTCCAATGGAGGCTCCGGGCCAAAAAAAGTCCAGGTTGGAAGTCCCATGGCCACGGCCAGATGCTTGAGTCCTGTATCGTTACCGATATAGCCTGAAGATGCCGCAAAGTATTCGGGCAAATCTTGTAGAGGTAAATTGATAATTTCAACTTCGGGCGGCAAGTTCTGCACCAGCAAGCGATCTTTAATCTGCAAATCTATGGAAGAAGTGGAGAGAGGGATGGAAATCTTGCACCCCGGAAAGGCCCGCAACATTTTCTGCGCGAGGGCCACGTAATTTTCCAAAGGCCACATCTTAGTAATTCTTGTTGCCACTACCCCAAAAATAAATCTAAAAGGAAATCTTAAGATAATCTTTTTTTCAGGCGCCAGATTTTTCATCTCTAATTTAGGAGAGAAGTTTAGGTATTCCGGTCTCTGTTGTTGTCGTTTGCTTAACAACGAATAAACACCGTCCAAATCTCGTTGAATGACGGGCTTAATAATACCCTGATCAATAATTTTCCCTGGTCCCTTAAGATGATGATTGTGAAAAAAATAGGGAATATTCTTCAAACGACTATAAATGGAAAAAAAATTCCGCGTCCGTCCTGATTGAAACATTTCATAAATCAATCCTGGTTGAAGCTTGGCAGTTTGCCGCCAACAGTTCATCCAGCCTGAGAGATTTTCTAAACTCATTGGCAATATTTTATCGAATGCCCCATTTACATTCCTATAGAGTGGAGCTACCCATGCGGGCACACCGTAGATGATTTCACTCTTTGGGTATAACGATTTTAAGTATTGAACAGTCCCAAGACCAATAACCGAATCCCCTAAAGCACGATACTTTATAATCAAAATGCGTTCGGGGTGGTTTTCCATGGGATGACTTTCATGGCCTCGTAGGCCATAATGGACCAATGATTAAAATTAGTGGTGTGATTATAGCGTTCAATGAGGAAAAGCACATAGAACGTTGCATAAATTCTTTGCAAGATCTCTGTGAAGAAGTGATTGTGGTGGATTCTTTTTCTACTGATCAAACAGTGGTTATTTGTCAAAAACTCGGAGTTAAATTTTACACCCATCCATTTACCGGGCACATCGAACAGAAAAATTATGCCATGAGCTTGGCCGCCAATGATTATATTTTGAGTATTGATGCCGATGAGGCCTTAAGTGATGAATTGCAACGCTCTATCGCCAAGATAAAAAGTGCCCCACCGCAACCTGCCTATAGCTTTAATCGTATGACTAACTACTGTGGACATTGGGTTCGCCACTGTGACTGGTATCCCGACGTAAAAGTGCGACTATGGCGAAAAGATGTAGGTCGCTGGGGGGGAGTCAATCCCCACGATATTGTGGAATTGAAGGCCGGAACGACGGCCTATCATCTATCCGGAGATCTTTTGCATTACAGTTATGATACGATTTCTTCTCACGTCAATCAAACCAATAAATTTACCACCATTGCGGCCCAGGCCCTCTTTAAGCAAAATTACAAATCAGGCCACATCAAGATTTTTACCCGTCCTATTCTTAAATTTTTAAAAGATTATTTTTTACGTCTGGGTTTTCTGGACGGACATTATGGATTCATCATCTGTTCTATCAACGCACTTTCTGCCCTCCTCAAATATTCCAAGCTCTACGAACTCCAGCGCAATCGAGAAATATGAAGATCGTCTTCCAACACGACCATCCTCTGCCAGTTACCACCTACGGCGGAACAGAGCGAATCATGTTCTGGCACATGAAGGAACTGGTTCGACAAGGCCATCAAGTAGTCTTAATCGGCCATCCAGACTCACTTGTTGAAAGTTTCGGTCTTATCCATATGAGAATGAAGAGACGAGAATACAACAACTGGAAGCATCTCGTGCCAAAAGATGCCGATATTATTCACCTTCAATACAATCACGCGGTTGACCTTCCCATCCCAACAATTAATACCGTTCACGGGAATGGCATGAAAGGAGAATCTTTTACTCAAAATTCCGTTTTTGTTTCAAAGTCTCATGCCCAAAATCATGGCTCTGATATTTATATTCATAATGCCTTGGATTTTTCCGAGTATCCTTTTTCTCAAAATAATACAAATTCATGGAACAATTTCCTCTTCCTGGCCAAGGCCTCATGGAAAGTTAAAAACCTCAAGGGTGCCGTACGAGCTTGTCAAATGGCAAAGAAACATCTCCACGTCGCTGGAGGCCGCTACTGGTGGCCGTCACGCTTTATTACAAGCTACGGGCAGGTGGGAGGCCAAGAAAAATTGCAGATTATGAACAAATGCGACGCGCTTATTTTTCCAGTGAGATGGCATGAACCTTTCGGGCTTGCCATTATCGAGGCCTGGGCGATGGGGCTTCCCGTGCTTGGGTCCTGCTATGGGGCCCTTAGCGAGATCATCACTCCGGCTAATGGAGTCGCGTACAAAAATCTTGAAGAGCTAATTGATGGCGTGAAAGTAAAACCTAAATTCAGTGGGCCACAAGAGATTAGAAAGATGGCCCAGAAAAAGTTCTCGATTGCTGACTACACTTTACAATATCTCACGCTCTATCAACAAATTACTAACGGAAAAAAGCTAACTCAAAATCATCCGCGCTGGAGATTGCACGAATCGGCACAAGATATTTTGCCTTTCTAGTAAAGCACAATATCAAACGAAAAATATCTTTCTCATATTTTTGAAATTCAATAATTCTATTCCGCCACTCAATGTTTTTTCATCGCCATTGTAAATCAGGTACGATGCGATATTTCTGAAATTTACTTTTTTAAATTTTTCAAGATTTTCTATGAGCGAACGATTAAATGTTGCTGCTGCCTTTATCTCTATGGCAGTCTCTTGCTATCATAGCTCTATTATGTAATATCGGACTTCAAATCCTTTTTTACATAACAGGAAAGGTAGGTGCTAAATCTTCTCAGGCGAGAAAAAGCAAAAAAAAGTATAATTAGGATTTTCACCTCAATGCGCAAATCTGGCTTGACAAATTCCATTTTTGCTCCAAAAATGGAATAATGTACTCCAGATTTGTATCTTATCAAAACTATTCATCTTTTTTTATTTTTGGGGCCCGGGGAGTGGGAAAATCCATGTGGGTCAAGGCCGAATTTCCCAATGCGATCTATGTCGATTTACTCTCCGCGAAGATCTTTAACGAGTTGCAGGCCAATCCCTCCCGGCTCGTTCAAATGATTACCGGTAAAAATCCTGAATGGGTTATCATCGATGAGATTCAAAAAATTCCCGCGCTTTTAGATGAGGTCCATAAACTCATTGAAGAAAAAAAAATAAAATTTATCCTAACTGGCTCTTCCGCACGCAAATTAAAGCAGCAAGGCGTAAACTTGCTCGCGGGAAGAGCGCTCACTAAAAAAATGTATCCCTTGACCGCTCGCGAATTAGGTAGTGATTTTAAATTGGAAAAATCTTTGCAGTATGGACAACTTCCCAAGGCATATCTTGACCCAGCCCCAGACGAATTTCTTCACGCCTACATAAAAACGTATTTAAAAGAAGAAGTCATGCAAGAAGGACTCACGAGGAATATTGAGGCCTTTGCAAGGTTTTTGGAAGCGGCAAGTTTTTCTCAAGGACAATATTTAAATATTTGCGCAGTTGCCTCTGATTGCCATGTTGAGAGAAAAACAGTTGAACAATACTTTCAAATATTGGAAGACATGCTGCTCGCCTATCGCCTCCCTGTTTTCACGAAGAAGGCCAAAAGAGAAATCACACGACACCCTAAATTTTTCTTTTTTGATGTTGGTGTTTTCCGCGCCCTTCGCCCCAGAGGCCCCCTTGACAGGCCTGAAGAAATTGATGGGCCGGCACTTGAAGGACTCCTCCTGCAAGAACTTATTGCCGAGAACGAATATCTCAACCGGAAGTATAATTTTTTTTGTTGGAAGGCCCAGAAAAGTTTAGATGTTGACATTGTCATGTATGGCCCAGCCGGTCTCATTGCTATTGAGATCAAAAGAACGGCCCGTTTAAGAGGTGGCGAGCTTGATGGCTTGAAACTTTTTAAAAAAGATTACCCTATGGCCAAGACCTATTTCATCTGGGGAAGTGACGAAGAACGAAATATCGATGGCGTTAATATCATCCCAATGCAAAAATTTCTAACTCAGATTGAGAAATACATCTAGTGCTTCTTTCGTGATTTCCGTGATTTCAAGTAGAGCGGGCCGAAAGTGCGGTAGTGATGGAAATAAAAAGAAAAAAAAGTGTTTTTCGTTTAGTCGATGGGTTAATAAAAAGAACCTGGCACGAATGCTGCTCGAAATGTCCTTCTGAGTAATAAATTCATTTGCAACTATATTCTTTACTTCCAGATTATGTTTAGGTAGGTAAGCAAAAAAAAATCGGAGGACTTATGTTTAAGTATGGTAGAATTCTCGCAATTCTCGCGATCGTTATCTATAATTTTTCTGTTCTCGCAGATACTTCTAATTTATGTCCTGACGAGGAAGGCAACTATTACATCAATGACCGAAATCGCAATCCACAGGATGGCGGATTTGTCTCCAATAGCGCTGATATAGAAAATGAGAGTGTCTTTATTGGGAAATCTGCGGCAGTTTGCGGCAGCGCCATCATCAGTGGACTGGCCAGGATTACTGGTAGTGCAATTGTGAATGGCGAAGCCATGGTGCGAGATAATGCCCGTATTTTTGGAAATGCGCGTGTCACAAACAATGCCCAGATCGAGGGGAAAGCTCAAATTTCTGGCGAAGCTTATATTGGTGGCAATGCTACTATTCGTGGAACTGCAGTAGTGCGCGGATTTACAAGGCTTGAATCTGGAGTCTTGGAAGCTGGAATTCGCGAAGATGCTGAAGACCCTGCCGTCATTGCTGAAAGAGAAAGACTGCGCCAAGAAGAAGAAAGGCGTCGCATCGAGGAGGAACGGCTGCGTTCGGAGCGCGAGAGGGCCGAATTGGAAGCCAAGAAGGTCCAAATAATTTCCCTCCAGAAGGAATTCGCAAAATTATTCGCTAATTATTATGATGAAATCTATCAAACCATGAAGTTTAACGATCTTTTTGTCACAACGTTTATTTACTTTACCAGTATCAATGCGACAGATTCTGTTTGTGTGATACGAAATATTGATGTTAGCCATCAATATTCAGACAACACGGGATATGCCACAAAGGAACTTTATTGGAGCCGTCGCAGCGATCTTGATTTTAAAAATATTGCATCTTTTGGGTTCAGTAGTTTTCAAACACCTTTTGCCAGTTACAATTCTAAACTTTCTTCTGCCCCATTTATCGAGTCGGGGGCCATTACTTTAAAGCATGCGGTGGTCACAATATCGTCTTATCGCGCAAACGGTAGATTTATTGAGGAGGACCGATATTCCACAAATGTCCTTCATATACCACTTAAAAGAACTGGGCGCTTTAATGAGTTGTACGGGCTTTTAGCTCATTACATTAATACCATTACGAATCTGTGTAGTGATTCAAGACTTTAGAATACGACATACAACAAGGGATGAGGAACCATGGGTTTGGTCGCCACGCTCACATGCACCTGATTGTAGTTGTGGCACCTATTTTGGCATACCTATTCCCACAAATTGAACAGAGTTGAACACGGAACTTTGTTTGGACAGAAAAAAACGCTGTCGCAATAACAGATTTTTTTATAGATGTAAGTATTTTTTTTGTTTTCTCTGAAGACTTGTGGTGAGTGTTCTTGAAAAAATTTTCTGCGAATGCCGTCTATAGCGTGGCTATTTTGCCCTATAAGGCGTTCAAAAAAATTCCCGCCGTTCGATGATTAAAATTTCAAAATACATTCTCTAAAGCAAAATGGCGAAGCTCTTTTTTGAGTAAAATTCTGTGATATTATTACCCCAATTAATTTTGGAGTTAATCATGAATTTAAAAACCTTGAAAAATGAAGTGCTGATTCAAAGCACTAAAAATCTCATTCGCGAAGAGAATCACCTTCTCTCCAAAGTTCTAGCCCATCTGCATGAAATTGAAACACGCAAACTCTATCTCGCTCTTGGTTACGGCAGCCTCTTTACCTTTGCCGTCAAAGAGCTTGGATATTCCGAAGCCAGCGCCCATCGTAGAATCGAGGCCATGCGCTTTTTAAAGAAAACGCCGG
>CAYHRT010000135.1:0-10909 GCA_964359085.1 uncultured Bdellovibrio sp.
AGGATCTTTTGCAGTGTGAAGCAGAAAATGTTGGGATGAAATTGTCTGGCCATGCGGCAAAAAGAATGGAAGAGCGCAAGCTCGATATGGATACTGATGAATTTTTTAAATTGCGATCGGCACTAGATCAATTAAAGAAAAAAGGAGGCAACAACTCATTGGTGGTCACGAATAAGGCCGCCTATATAGTGGATGTAGGTAATGACACAATTGTAACGGCCATTGATAAGGAAAGTATGGCCGAGAATGTCTTTACCAAAATTGATTCGACACTTTTTATAAACTAACGCTGAGGAAGGGCCGGTCCGCCTGGAAGCCTTTTCTAAGATCTTTTGTTATCTTAGAACTCAGCCAAGACGTCTAGGAGGGACAGTATGAGTATTTTAAGCTCTTTTAACATTGGTGTATCTGGCCTGAAAGCGGCCGGTAGCGGGATGGGAGTTATTGGTGACAATATCTCTAACTCCGGCACCAACGGTTTCAAGGCATCTCGGGCCGAATTTCAAGATGTGTTGGCCACTTCCCTCAAAGGGATTGATGGTGGTGACCAAATGGGGGCAGGTGTAAAACTCGCTCACATTAAACCCGTTATGTCTCAAGGCGATGTCACTCGGACAGAAAGTATCACTGATTTGGCCGTCAATGGTAACGGATTTTTCATGGTAAATGCAGGCTTTGGTCGTGCCTTCACCCGTGATGGTTCCATGAACTTCGATAAAAGTGGACAACTAGTTACAGGCGATAGTTTTCCTGTTTTAGGTTTTTCCGCCGATGATAAGGGAAAGATTACCAATAAAATAGACCCCATAAAGTTGGGCAATACTACGATCAATGCTAAAGCGACCGAGGAAGCGGTCATTAGTATGAACCTTGATTCCCGTGACAATGTTGAGAAATTTGACCTTGCCAACGCGGACAAAACATCCAATTACTCTACGACTGTAACCGTTTATGACAACATTGGTACGGCTCGTCTGGTTACTTTGTACTACAATAAAGCTGACAACAATGTGTGGGAATACCATGCTGTCGCCGACGGTAAAGATACTCAAGGTGGGAAAGATGGTCAGTTATATGAAATGGCCACTGGTAAATTGGTTTTCAATGATAAAGGCCTTTTACAGGAAGAAGTGGAAGGAAAGAATGCTTTCAATTTTAACAAAGGTGCATCCCAAGGTCAGAAGATCAAATTTGACTGGGGGAAATCGATTAAGGAAGGTGGCGAAGGTCTGGATGCTTCAACTCAGTTCGGTTCGAAATCGACTGTGGCGCGGCAGACTCAGAATGGTCACACAGCTGCAACCCTTACCTCTCTTTCTTTCAATGACAGTGGTATCCTTACTGCAGTCTATGATAATGGAGAGAGCCGCGATATTGCCCAAATTGCGGTTGGAAAATTTGAAAATAACGAAGGGCTTTTTAAGATGGGTAAAAACCTTTTTAAGGAAAGTAAACTTTCTGGTCAGGCCGCCGTTGGTAAACCGGGTGAGGGTGGACGTGGAGAAGTGCTTTCTAAGTCCCTCGAACTTTCAAACGTGGACTTGGCCGGTGAATTCGTGGCCATGATGGGGGCCCAGAGGAACTTCACTGCCAACGCCAAGACTTTGACTGCAGCAGATCAGATGTTGCAAGAGGTTCTGGGCATTAAACGTTAGTAAGCAGTAGCTTGCTCCTGCAGCTCCTGCACTAGGGCCATCGTGGCCCATGATGGTGATAAGGTATCGTTAAGTTTTTAGGGGGGCCCATCTTTTTGGGCCCCTTCTATTTTCCGTCACTTCCGATAGCAAGAACGGGGCAAATATCAAGCGCTCGCATACACTCATCAGTTTCTTCGGGAGTTGTAGGTTGCTTAAAGACATATGCATAACCCACAATTTTATTCATGGAGAAAAAATCAGGAGCTTCCACCACACATGCATCACAGGCAATACATTGGTCATCAACGTAGAAGATACCCGGAATATTTTCTGGCCCTCGGTTATGTTTATCCGCCATTAAGAGTTAACATCATTGCGGTACATTTTGACTTTAACGCTTTCCTCGAGAGTCTTGATAATATCTTGGCCAAGCTTGCGCGACGTTTGGCCATTGATTTTCTCTATTTCATCTTCTTTTCGAATTGTGTGAGATTCTTTGTCTTTGGTGCTTAGTTCACTCTTTTTTGCAGCGATGGTGGACAATGTATCATTGAAAAGAAAAACTCCCTTTTCGCCATCGCCAGAAAAAATTTGTTGAACTTGGGCCGAGGGAAGTTTGATCTGCCCCAGAGAGCCATCGAGTCGGTTCATGATGGCGCTTGGAATATGAACCAATTCATATTTTTTTACTAAGGTAGCTAAATCAGCAGATTTTTTGCTCATCAATAGATCTTTCACTTCTTTGGAAAGTGTCGTGATTAATTGATCTAATTCTTTAGTCTTCTCTCCTTGCAACAGCTCTCGCGCCAAGGATTCTTGGTGTGACTCGATAAGGGCCTCTTTTCCAGCACGATGGTCTTCCACAAGGATGATGTGAACACCATAGGATGTTTTTATCGGGTCAGAGATAGTGTTTGGTTTTAATTCAAAAGCTACTTTGTCAAACTCTGGAACCATTTGACCGTGTTCAAACCAATCCAGGGCACCACCTTTGCCTTTGCCTGAAGGATCTTCTGTCTTTTTGTCAGCAATTTTAGCAAAATTATTGATGGTTAGCTCTTTTCTAAGAATAGCGGCTTCTTTTTCGAGATCCTCAATTTTTTTCTTGCCTCCTTGCGTGGTTAAAAGGATATGCCTTCCCTTGACCGCTTCTTGTATATCGAGAGATTTTTTTCGAGCACCAAAGAGATTTTTCACTCGCTCCAGATTGGTTGGTTGCGCCACAAACTGGTCAATTTCATTTTTGGTCACATTGACAAATTTGGTCAAGTTACGGCGGTTCAATTGGATCACTTCTAGTTTAGCAATTTCAGATTTGTACTTCATTATATCCGCAAGATATGAATCTGAGATGGGATAAGTTGAGATAAGCTCTTGGGCATTTTGGGACTTAATCTGATCACTTATATCTTCTTCAAAATCTGCGGGAGTAATTCGAGCATTAGTCAAAATAGCTTTATACCGTTGCAGATCAAACTGTCCGTTGGTTTTAAAATATTCTAACTCTTTTACCTTTGCCTTGATTTGCTCGGGTGCCGGGGTAATGCCCATCCGTTCAGCGAAATTAATAAAGAGTCGCCTGCTAACCAGCGACTTTAGGGTATTATCCCTGATACCAAAGTTGCGAATCTGCTCCTCGGTTAAAGGATTCCCGCCGGACATATAATTTGAATAAAACTGGATTTGACGCTCGTATTCCTGCTGATATTCTCGGATTTTGATGGCGTGCTTACCTACCTTGGCAATCGTGTCTGGCGTACCTTTCATAGAATCATACCCAGTGAACATAAATGAAATAATAATCAGACCGATCAGACCAGAGACAAGAATACCGGAAGTTTTGTGTTGAAAAGACTCTTTCATGAAATTCCTCTTATTTTGAAGTAAACGCTTGGGATTATCCCTTGGCCGGATTTAAGAGTAAAGTTTCCCTTGAACAATTATGAGCGCAAAGGCTGGTCGAAAACATAAAGATTCGTTACCCTATTAATTAATGTCTATTAGGAGTGTCTTTATACAATGGCCTTGCATATTTTTCAAAATGAGACCCAGCGCTATAAAGCCATTATCAACTGTATTGTCTTGATAGTGGCGCTGCTGGGGGTTTCGCAACAGGGTGACACGGTAAGCCAGCAATCGGTGTTTGAAGAGTTTTTAGCGGATACATTGGCCCCATTACAAAAAGCAGTTAACTCCACTCATCGGGCCATTGTAACAATCGTTGAGGATTATGTACTCAACATCAATGCCCGTCGTGAAAATCGCCTTCTAGCAGGGCGAATTGAGGAATTGCATCAGAAACTATTTGCCATGACTGAGTTGGAACTAGAAAACAAACGTCTTAAGGCCTTGCTGGCATTTGGCGAGGAAATGCAAATTGGCAGAGTGTTAGCACAAATCGTGGCCTGGGATGCCAATAGTGATTTTAAAGTGATGCGTGTTAATAAGGGAATTAACGACGGGGTCAAACTTCAGGCGACAGTGGTGACTGCAGGAGGACTGGTAGGCTATGTTTACCGTCTTTCACAACACTATGCTGACATTTTAACCATTCTTGATTCTAACAATCGTGTCGATGGGATTCTCCAAAGAACACGATCCCATGGGATTGTTGAGGGGGTTTCCAAAGATAAATGTATGATGAAATATGTGGCAAGGACTGAGCCTGTAATTTTAAACGACATCATCTTGACCTCGGGGTTGGGAAATATTTTTCCCAAAGGGATTAAAGTGGGTGTTGTCTCTCGGATTGAACGAGAAAGTTATGGGATTACTCAAGCGATTGAAGTGAATCCTGCTGTAAATTTTAGCCAACTGGAAGAAGTTATTATTTTGGTTGGCCCTGAAAATAAGATGCGATATTTCGAATGGGAGGCCCTCGATGCGGCCGGTGCTGAAAAGTATAAGTAACAGATGGGTGCTTTGAATTAGTGAGGCCAAAATGAAGGTTCAGTTTAAAGATTTAATTCCGGCCATGATGTGGACTGTGCTGTTACTTGTTTTGGTGGAAATTTTTGGTACGGCGCTTTTTCCAGTTATTGGTGGATATAAATACCGCTTGCCTTTTAACATCTTAATTATTCTGTTCCTAGGTTTTAAATTGGAAACACCATTTTTAGGATTGCTAATTTTGACCATTCAATTGGTCCACGCGCTTTTTTCAGTTGAAGGGTGGGCCATGGGTACCTTGGCCGGGATCTCAGTCTGTTTGATTATTAGCTATCTTCGCGAACTGATTCATTTCAATACCATTTGGATGACCATGTTGATTACCCAACTTTTTCAAATTGTATGGTTTGGGATTGTCTTCGGTCTCTTCTATATGAAAAACAATGATATGATTTTTTTAATCGGAAGATTCCATCGTTTCATCCCAGAAAGTATTGTGATTTCTCTCTTATCACCATCCGTATTTTATTTGCTTGACCGTGTATGGTATGCACGAGATGACAGGCTATTGGATGGCTAAATCTACAAGGCAAATCTATGTATGGTGAAGAAGATTTAGTCAAATCCCATCGTGCGCGTGCCGAAATCATCGGTAATATTGTTATGGTGGCATTCGGCTTACTTCTGGCTAGGCTGTGGTATCTGCAAATTTTTCAAGGAAAAATCTTTTATCAATATTCATTAGAAAATCGTTTGCGCAAAGAAATTGTTAAGGCACCCCGAGGGATGGTGTTCAGTCGAAACAATGAGTTATTAATCCATAATATGCCAAGTTTTGATGCCGTCATTATTCCACAGTATTTAACCAATAAACCAGAAGTTCTAACCAAGCTTTCCTTCGTTTTAGATATGTCCGTGGATGCGATTAGAGGTATTTTACAAAAAAATGCCGGTCAGGCCCGCTACCGTCCCGTGGTGATAAAAAAAAATGTATCGCGAAAAGAGGTTGCGATTCTTGAAACAGAAGCGGCCAAAATGCCGGGAGTATTCATTCAGCCCTTTATTAGTAGGGCATATACAGATTTGGATATAGGAGGCCATCTCTATGGCTATATTTCAGAAATTTCCACAATGATGTTGCCTAAATTACGTCGCAGGGATGAAGTTTTTTATAAGTTGGGTGATTATATTGGACATGCTGGTCTAGAAGAACAATTTGATACAGAACTGAGAGGTGAAGATGGCCATCAATATATGGAAGTCGACGCCTCGGGACGAGTTCGACGCGCCTTGGCCTCTACTATCTTCAAAGGTATTGAAAATCGTGCGTATTATCCTGGTCTGAATGTGCGATTGACGATCGATCGTGATTTGCAAATTGCGGCGTATAAGGCATTGGATGGGAAAGTGGGAAGTGCCGTTGCTGTGGACGTGAATAGTGGTGAGATCTTGGCCATGGTTTCCAGACCATCCTATGATCCGACACAATTTTCAACAGGTATTTCCACCAGCTATTGGGGAGAACTTACCTCTGATGAAAATAATCCGCTTCGAGATCGCGCCATTCAAGAGCATTATCCCCCTGGTTCAACCTTTAAGACCTTGTCATTAGTTGCGGCCTTAGAGGAAGGGATGGTTGATGCTTCTACGGAGATAAATTGCCCTGGACATTTTGCTCTGGGAAAAAGGAAGTTTCATTGCTGGAAAAAAGGTGGGCACGGTAAAGTAGATATGTATCGTGCCATCCGTGAATCATGTGATGTCTTTTTTTATAAAATAGCCGCGCGCTTGGATATTGATATCTTGGCCAGGTATGCTTTTCTTTTTGGATTGGGCCATAAAACGGGTATTTCATTACCACGAGAAATTAGCGGTCTGGTTCCAACCAAAGAATGGAAATTAAAAAGAAATGGCACGGAATGGCAGTTGGGAGAAACTTTAAGTTGTGTAATCGGGCAGTCCTACGTTTTGACAACTCCCATTCAAATGGCCATGTTTTATGCTGCTATTGCAAATGGTGGCAAACTCTTCCGACCTTATGTGATTAAAGAAATGTTTTCTAATACGGGTGAGATTCTTAAAAGAGGGAAGCCTGAAGTCATGAGTCAAATTGAGGTTAAACCTGAAACTTTTAGGATCGTGAAGAAAGGTCTTTTTCAAGTAGTCAATTCTCCAGCTGGGACAGCATATTGGTCTAGGGGCCAGGGAATTCAGATGGCGGGAAAAACTGGAACAAGTCAGGTGGCCAGAATCTCGGCAGATAAGATCTACGCTAAATGTGAGGAGAGGGAGTATAAATTGCGTCACCATGCTCTCTTTGCTGCCTTCGCCCCTCATGATGATCCCAAAATTGCCGTGGCCGTGATTATTGAGCATGGTTGTCATGGTTCCACTGCCGCTGCTCCAGTTGCACGTGATATTATTACAACCTATCTTGAGAAATATTATCCAGATCTGCGGCACCAAATTATGATTGCGGAAAAAGTCATTACTCCGAAGACTAACCGTATCGGCCCACCCGTTGCGCCAGCTCCTGGCATTGATACCAGTAAGAGAATGAAAAACCTATCGGATGAAGAGGAATAGGAATGAACCTTACAGGATTTATCAGCTCCCTACGTCGCTATGATTTCAGTTTTTTTGGAATTAGTGCGATTATCTTTTTAATCGGGGTCATTAATTTATATTCGGCGACCCATGCTACTTCGCAAACGGAGATAAGTTCTCTCTTTAGGGCGCAGATAGGTTGGTATCTTCTTTCTCTCGTGATTGGAATTTTAGTTAGCTTTATTCAACCAAAAAACTTTTATCGCCTCGCCTACTTCCTTTATGTTGGCGCTATTCTTGTTCTTATTTTAACTCTGGTGATGGGGCAGATTGGGATGGGCGCCCGACGTTGGTTGGCTTTTGGTTTTCTCAGATTTCAGCCTTCAGAATTAATGAAAATCTTTGTAGTTTTGGGTTTAGCTAGGTTTTTCGCTAAGGAAAATCCTGATCGTGAGCTCGGTCTTAAAGAACTCATTGTCCCTGCTTTTCTAACTATTATTCCGGTTCTGCTTATCATAGCTCAGCCCGATCTAGGAACGGGATTGTTGCTTATGTTAGTTTCATTTTCTGTTTGTTTTTATCGAAAGCTAAAACTTAAGACCTTACTTATTTTGGGTATTATTGGCCTTCTCACTGCCGGAGGCATGTACAAATTTGGCTTGAGAGATTATCAAAGAAAGAGGATAACTACTTTTCTTGATCCTGAAACAGATGTGAAAGGGTCTGGTTATAATGCCATTCAATCAAAGATTGCCATTGGTTCTGGACAGTTTTTTGGTAAAGGGTTTAATAAATCTTCTCAGGCATCCTTCAACTATTTGCCTGAAAACCATACAGATTTTGCATTTTCTGTTTTTAATGAGGAGCATGGTTTTTTTGGTGCCTTAATTCTGATTTCATTTTATGTGATCTTGTTCTACCGTTTTCTCTGGTTGGCTTCAAACGTCACGCGCATTTTTGAATCAGTGGTAGCGATTGGGCTTATGTCCATCCTCTTTTGGCACACGTTTATCAATATGGGGATGGTGATGGGCATCTTGCCTATTGTAGGTATTCCTCTGCCCTATGTTTCCTACGGTGGGACAAGTCTCCTCACCTTTGCGATTGCTTGTGGAATCGTGACTTCTATTTCTAATGCTCGGAATCTCTTCTAACTTGAGTTTCTAAAAAGACGGCATTCGGCCTGCACATCTAGAGTTCAAAATGATGTAAAGCTCAGGTAACTAAAGGAATTTTCATGTCCGGACTGTCTAAAAATTTGACAATCGCCTTGTTTCTTCTTTTTGTTCTCTCTTTTCGTGGTGTGATTGCCGGAGATTGCCGTCCCCAAGATTCTTTGCATTTCAGCGGGAGGGTTTTCTGTGCAGTTCGGTTTGAATTATGGTTGGCCGGTGCCACATCTCCGTCTGCGCCTGTTCACGATACCGCTGATTCATTTAAGAGTCCTGATAATTATCCTGAAGAACTTACTCGACCTCTTGGGAATGCTCTATGGCCATCACTCAATAATACTCACCCTGACCTTCCCATCTGAAGTAACGGCCTTGACCTCTTGAATACACTCTGACATAATTAGTCTCAATGTCAGACTAAAGCCAAGGTTGGCCAGGAGGCCAAAATGAAACACAACTTTTCGCAGAAAAATTATCAAAAAGATATGGCCAGGATGGCCGAGTACCGTATTGTTCTAATTTTGGCCAGGAGGCCAAAATGAAAAAAGTAGCAAGTATTGGGGGACTTCTTAAGAAAATATATCGGGTTTATTCCCAGAAATTGTTGATGTTGTTAGAGGCGAAAGGCTTCACTGATTTGCGTCCTTCTTTTTTAGAAGTCTTAAAATTTACTAGTGAAAATGATGGCCCGAGTATTCGGACAATTGGGGACGCCTTGGGTTTAAAGAAACAGACCATGACGAGCCATTTGAACGAATTAGAGAAGCGTGGCTATATTGTGCGCAAACAAAATGAGGTCGATCGGCGCGCGCAAAATGTTTTTTTGACAGAATACGGCGAAAAATTCAAGTTTGCTTTAGGTCAATGTACGGAAGTTGTGGAAAAGCATTATGTTGATACTGTCGGTTTGGTAGAGCTAGAGAGGATTGAACATGCACTTCAAAAGTTTTATCAGAAGATTAAGCCGTCTTAGAGCGAATAGTCTGTTGCATTTCCGAGATTTGATGTCCCGGCCAATACTGATGTCCGCCGCTGATGTTGTTAATATTAAAAAATCCTTTTTTGATCAGGAGTTCACAGGCCAGAATGGAGGTCAATCCATCTTCTGAAATCACCAGCACCGGGGTGATGCGACTAGGGATTTCTCCGGCCCGTTTTTCTAAGGAGCTATAGGGTATATGGATAGATCCTTCAAGGCGTTTTGGGGGCCGATATTCGGCGCTCGAAACATCGACAACGATAAAATCCATATCCTGATTTTGGAAAATTTCATAGGCTTTGGCAGGAGCTAAATCGTTATAGGGTTTTCCGTAGAGAATCATATTATCATCGACATCTTCACCATTTTTGACTCGTATCAAATGGTTGCGTTGGAGCGCTATCGAAAAATCCAGTTTCTCATCAATGCGAGAAATATTTTTTTCAATGTTCCCTAACCGGGCATTGATCAAATCCAACATCTGAAAAACTTTTAAGTCCATGAAAGAATCTCCTGGCAAAGCCAAATGGCCTTCCAAAGCTGACTATTCTATTGTAAGGAAGGATGCAGGTAGTTAAAAGACTGGGTAAAAGCTGCCAAAATCAATGCTGGCAGTAATAATTCCGGTCAAAAAGGCTGAGGTGAAGAAAAGTACACCTTCGTAGAGCCCAACCCCAATATCTGGTGCTTCATGGTTTAGCGTTCCAACCGAGCTTCTGGCATTGATCTCAACTCCATGAACAGTGGGGGAGTAGGATTCATCTTTAAGTTGGAAAATGATGGATAGCCCATGTTTAAATAATGGAAACACAATAGCCGACAAAATAATTTTTAACAGGAATTGAATTGAGTAGCTTTTAAGATCAACTAAATCATGTTCGAGAGCATTGGTAACAAGAAGGGTCCATCCCCAAATAAAACCAGTGTAAGAGAATGCCACAGCAATATTTTTTTTAGCAAGTAATTTGTGGAAGGGGAGTTTTGAGATTAATTCAAATCCTTTCATGGCAATCCCGGTAATGGCCATGGCGAAAAGCCACAGAATAGTCAGCATGATGATGGATTCTTTACTGATGCTCAGAATAGCTTTGGCCAAGAAGGCCATGGCCAGAGAATTAGCAAAGCAAGTAATTCCATAACTCAAGTTTTTACGTTTCAGCACTTCGTCAGAATACTCGTATGTGCCCAGGACAATAGATTCGAGAATGTAAAGAGAGCCAAGATAGAGGGCAAAAACCACTATCGTAGACAAGAGGAGATCATAAATGGCCATGCCAAGGCCATTTCCAAGATAAAAATGAAAACCCGAAAGAATAACACCGATTCCTAGAATACGAGAAAAAAGATGCAAAGTATCTGCTGGATTTTTTGATGGATAAAAGGTTCTAAAAAGCTGCTTTCGGGCAGAGGGATAAAAGACAATATGTAAATATTTGTAAAAGATCAGGGTTAAGCAAATGAGTATGGCAAAAACAATACGGATGATAAGCTTATCAAAAAGTTCATTCATTTTTGACTCCTGTCCAAAATTAGAACTCTAGGGTACTTTACGCTCACTGTGCTTAGGCACACTGAGCGCATCCTGGCCGCTTCTCTCTTAGTATTTTTCTTTGAAAAATTGCGTTTCATGAGGTTCTGCTCCACAACGGTAACCAGTAAAATTTCTTAGAATATTCTTTTATGGT
>CAYHRT010000136.1:0-10845 GCA_964359085.1 uncultured Bdellovibrio sp.
GGTAAGAGCTCAAAGACATCCTCTAAGTCCAAATTCATGAGACGGGCCTGGGCCTTGTCGGCCAGGGCATAGACTTTGTCCTCATAATACTGGGGTGAAATAGTCCGAAGATAGAACTTGGGCCAAAACATCAATGTCTTTAACTCGCACAACTGCTTACCCAATTGTCGATCTAGTTCTAGCCAAGGCCGGTAAAAGCATTTTTCTGGGGAATGATGGGTAGGAGACTCACCAGCGCTCGCCTGATAGAAGCATGAACTTAGAAACATGGTGGCAAGACCTGGCCAAATGCCTAAGGCCTGATAGAATAAGATTGTATGAGTACGGCGCAAGATCCTCAAGGCCCTCAAGATCAAACCAACCTTTTTCAGGGTGAAGATCTGCTGATTATTATTGCAGATCTTCAACTCCAGCGCGTGGTCAAAGTTTCCTTTGACCTCTCTTGTAATAATACTGTTCATCTGTATAAAACCAGTTCCGAGGCTTTGCCTTTTTTCACTACCCATCTGAAGAATCTTAAGGCCATTGTCCTCACGATGGAAAAGAATGATTATAACTTCAACGATATTTTAGAAAAAGTACATAAAAGTTTGCCCAAAATCACTCTGGTGATTATCACCCCGAGCGACTTGGAAACCAACAAGAATCAACTGGCAGATTTTCCCTATATCCACCTCTATAGCAAAGAAAACTTTCTCAATAATTTTAGCAAGATCATGGTGAAAGATTTGGGTCTCAACGTTTCTCAATCTGACAACCATTACATCCAAATTGAAATGGAAACATTGAGTTTCGTCGATGGTCTAGAAAAAGATGTATTCATGAAGGACCAAGCTACTGGTCATTATAGCTCTCTTTTTCGTCGTGGCAGTATCTTGGCCAAAGATGAAATTGCCATCTATAAATTAAAAGGACTCACACATGTCTATATAGAAAAAGATACCATCAAAGAGATCCTCCCCCAAATTGAGGCGCAACGATCTCTCTTTGCCTCTTATGCCGGTTTTAGGTTTGTTGTACGCTCTGAAGATGATTCACGCGATAAGCGCTTTGAACAAAAAATCATCCGTTTTCAAGAGGAAATTATTATTAATGCCGAATTTCAGCAGCAGATCGAAGGTGCTATTGAAAAAACCTTATACTACCTACAAAAAAAACCTAGTTCCATCAAGCTGCTCAAACATCTTTCCGCGCTACGCTCATCTGAACGTTTTCTTCCCGAACACATGATTCTCTTGTGTTTTATTTCCAGTGCCTGGGCCCACAAGTTGGGATGGTATTCTCAGGGAACAAAAGACAAACTGGTGTTCGCCTCAATCCTCCACGACATAACCTTGGCAGCCCGCCCGCACCTGGCGAAAATTCGGAATTTATCAGAATTTAATACCCAAAGATTGACTCTTTCCGACAAAGATCAGGAACTTTTTCTCAATCATCCAGAGGAATGTTCCCGTTTAGTTGTGCAACATTTCAAGGAAGCTCCTCATGACACGGCCGATATTATCCTACAGCATCATGAGCGTCCCGACGGAAGCGGTTTCCCCAGGAAAATAAATTTCACCAAAATGTCCCCGTTGTCGATGCTCTTCATCTTGACCCATGACTTTGTGGAAAATTTTATTTTTCAAGACAACTATTCCCTGGCAACTTTTCTAAAAGAGGCCCAGGCACGATACCCTCAACAGCATTTTAAAAAGATGCTCAGAACTATTGGTGGGGAAGGGCCTTCGGACGGCAATTATATATAATGGCCTTCCCCTTTTTTCCTTCTGAAGTGACGACGAATTGATCGTTTGAGATAAAGGCCAAGGCCTCCATTTGCTTTTGTTCCTCAATTTGAATGACAAAAAAATTCTGATCACGTTCCCAGACAACAGGGAAAGGAGCAGACAGGTTCGCCCATCCGGTATTTTTTATCACCACCACATTTTTATAGGTGAGAATGTAAAGCCATTCGCCATCAGGCGAAAACTCCATGGCCGTAGGCAAAGCGCTACTACTACCGGCAAGCGTTCCAATATCGATCGTCCCCACTTCCGTCAACAGGATGGGTTTCCCATCCGATGGAAGACTTTGATCCTTGCTCAGATCGAGCCTAAATAATTTGGCCGGCATGACTGTCTTAAACAATATCCCCTCATATTCCTTGGTTAAAATATAGGCATAAGGGTAATGAGGGTGGATTGCCAATGACTCTGCATTGTGGATACGGTCGGGATAGATCAAGGGAATACTACTCAGTGGTTTCATGGATAATGAAGTACTCATGCCCTTCAGATCAAACAGGTGAATGGTGTGAATCTGGTCATCTCGGCGCGATTGCAAATTATCGCCAATATCAGCGACAAAGAAACATTTATTCTCGCTCCCACCTGGGCAAGCGCCTATACTCACGTCCTCGAAATCGATGTTCTTAATGCCCTCAAGAGAAATTTTTTGCAGCTTCTTGCCTTGAATATCTGTTTTCCATATCGCCGCTTCGTTGCCAGAATCATTGACCTGGTATAACCACGCACGCTCCTGATCATAGGCCACTCCACTGGACTCTTTAAGCTCCTCTGGTATCGGCCAGCTGCTCTGGGCTTCGAAATCACAGTCCTTTGGATTTCCCCATGCTGATGGAATAAACACCAACATCAACGTCACAAATATTCTGAAATGGACCATAACGTCACCACCTAGGGCCTTAAGTTCAAGGGCCAACTCGACACCTTTTTTCTAATTCCGGAGTGTTAGAATTGGCAAGCATTTTGCTTCCTTATTCTACCATGGAGGCCCATATGCACAGCAAATATCTTCTTCCCTCATTTCTTCTCTTTTTTATCGCCTATTCTTCCGTATTTCAGTTCGATAAAAGGGCCAAACGATTGGATTTTGAACAACAACTTACCAGTCACGATAAAGTTGAACGGGCCTTTGAAAAAGTCCTTAAGAAAACAACCAGTTTACACGTGAGAATCAAAAAGGCGGAGTTTTAAATACCAAAACCTCCGCCCTAGAATGATGTTTGCTTTATACCTAGAAGTGTTCACCAATCGCAGGTGCCTTCACCCCAACAATTAAGTGGTAAACTCCTGGACGTATGTTCACCGCCGCCTGCACACCACTTTTCTCAAGTGCCGGTAGATCGAGCATGGATTCATTGTTTACTTCAACCCTGAGGCGTGTTTTTGCCACGACTTGGCAGGATTTGAGATTCTTATTTCCTCCCAAGGCCTTCTGAATCTCTGAAGCCATACATTTTGCATCGACGGTTGCTGCGTCAGTTGATTTGAAGGAGACTGTTGTCACAGGTTGGGTCTGTGGCAACTTTGGGGTTCCAGCGGTAACTGATCCGGTAATTGACCCAAGATAGATTTCCATATCCGTTTTTAAATTTTCTGAAGCTGTGCCAAAGATGGCCTGGATACCATTACCTATTTTAACCACTCCTGAAGCACCCAGAGATTTGAGCCCTTCAGAATTGACAAGACTCGTATCGCCAACCTCAACTCTTAACCGCGTAATACAGGCATCGAGAGAGCGAATGTTGCTTGCTCCCCCAAAGGCCGAAACCAGTAATGGAGCGAGCTCTGTACCTTGCGCACTGGCTTCCTCAACGTCTGTTTCAATCTCGCGACCAGGTGTTCTGAGATCAAATTTTTTGATCACAAAACTGAAAAGGCCAAAGTAGAGTGCTCCCCACATTGGTCCGATAACCAAGAACCATAAGGCATTACTTGAGCGTGAAAAAAGAACAACATAGTCGATCAATCCATGGGAAAAAGTTGTTCCGTGTTTGATTCCAAGTGCCACACATAGGGCAAAAGCCAGTCCGGAGAGGATGGCATGAAAACCATAGAGGACTGGAGCGACAAACAAAAAGGCAAATTCGATGGGTTCGGTAATACCGGTAAGAAATGATGTCAGGGCGGCGGAAATCATAATACCACCAACAACTTTTTTCTTTTCTGGCTTTGCCCGATACCAAATCGCCAGAGCGGCTGCTGGAAGACCCCACATTTTGAAAAGATACCCACCCGCCAGGTTTCCGGCGGTCGGATCACCTTGAAGATAACGGGCGATTTCACCGGTAATCTCCTTTCCAGAGGCAGGATCAAAGTAATGACCGATCTCAAAAAAGAATGGGACGTTCCAGATATGATGAAGACCAAGAGGAATCAGGGCCCTTTCAACCACGCCATACACGGTGAAGGCAATTCCCGGACTTTCATTAGCGGCCCATAAGCTCATGGCCTTGATTCCAACGCCAAGAGGAGGCCATACGATACTAAGGAGTATCCCTAATACGATAGCGCCAAAGGATGTCACGATTGGCACAAAACGCTTGCCTGCAAAAAAGCCCAGATAAGGTGGCAACTGGATTCGGTAATAACGGTTAAAAAGAAATCCGGAAAGCATGCCGATCAGGATACCTCCGAAGACGCCAGTATTTATTGATTTGACTCCCATGATGGCATCCGTTGGGTTACCCATAAATTGCGCCATCACTCCCATGGTAGAGAGAAGGATAAAGTAGCCCACGGCGGCCGCAAGAGCGCTAACTCCATCATTTTTAGTCAGACCGAGCGCGACACCAATGGCGAACATCAAGGGAATTGATCCAAAGACCGCGCCTCCTGATTGCTCCATGAGTTGTGAAACAATGCCCGGCATCCACCCAAACTTAGCAGCACCAACACCGAGCAGGATTCCTGCAACGGGTAATACCGACACCGGAAGCATGAGGGCTTTACCGATGCTTTGTAGCAAGGAAAACGATGATTTTCCAATGTCCATAAATGACTCCTTTTCAAAGGGGGTGCCCCCTCTTAATAATGTCTTCCGACCAATTCTCTTACTTCTTTACCATTTGTTAACTTAAGGGCCTCTAGTGCCACTTTTTCACATTCCCTTCTGTCGAGTTTTCTAATCAAGGCCTTGATCAGGGGAATATTGGGTACAGATAAGCTCAATTCATCCAAACCAAGCCCCAGGAGAATGGGGATGGCCTTAGCTTCACTGGCCGTTCCACCACAAATCCCTACCCATTTTCCATACTGATGAGCACCTTTGATGGTCATTTCAATGAGATGAAGAACTGCGGGATGCAGTCCATCGACCTGCTGGGCAAGCTCATTATGGCCACGATCCATGGCCAGAGTATATTGAGTTAAATCATTGGTTCCAATGGAAAAAAAGTCCACATGGGGAGCGAATTGGGAGGCCATCACTGCCGCCGATGGAACTTCGATCATGATTCCAATTTTTACCCTTGGAGCGTTTATTTTTTGTCTCTCTTCTTCGAGAATACGCTTAGACTCCATAAGTTCTTCAAGCTGGCCGATCATGGGGAACATAATATGAATTTTCGAGTGCCCCTTCACTTTTAAAATGGCGCGCAATTGTTCTCTAAAAAGTGCCGTTTTTTTCAAACTCAAACGAATGCCACGAACTCCAAGAAAAGGGTTTTCTTCATGCGGCATTGGGAGGTAAGCCAAGGCCTTGTCACCTCCGACGTCCATGGTTCGGATGATGAGTGGTCGGTCAGGCATGGCGTCGGCAATACTTTGATAGATTTCCAATTGTTCTTCTTCTGTTGGCGCATGCTCCCTATCCAGAAAAAGAAATTCTGTTCGCAATAGACCAACTCCTTCGGCCCCCATCTCAATGGCATTTTTTGCATCGCTAAGACCGCTAATATTGGCCACTACCTCAATACGATGTCCATCTAAGGTGCTTGCCTGCAGGCCTGAGTCACGCAAAGCTTCAAGTCTTTTTTGTTCATGCATAGCTTGTTTGTGTTCGACTTCTTTTTGCAGCTGATCAGAGGGATCAAGAAACAAGGCACCCGTATCGGCGTCTAAAACGACCAGCTTTCCTTCGGGGATCTCAAGCGCTCGTTTTTCAATGCCCGCAATGGCCGGAATCCCCATGGATCTTGCCAGAATGGCAACGTGTGATGTTGCTCCCCCCGTGGTAGTAGCAAACCCGAGAATTTTATTCTTATCAAATTGTGCTGTATCAGAAGGTGTTAAATCTTCGGCAATAAGAATGACATTTTGCATTTGCGAAAGATTTCGTTGCTTCACTCCCAGAAGAGTTCTTAAAACTCGATTTCCAACATCCTTCAGGTCGTTTGCTCGACCTGCAATTAATTCATTTTTCAAACCCAGAAGTCTTTGTCGTTTGGTTTGAATTGTGTGATCCCAGGCATAGGCACTGGAGTACCCTTGGTTGACCAAAGAAACGACTTCATCAAGCAATTCCGGGTCTTCAAGCATGGCACGATGGGCACTGAAGATGGCGGCCTTGTTGGTATTAATAGGCTTGACCTGTAGCTCCTCTTCAAGATGTTTAAGTTCAAGCAGGGAGTTCTGGAGGGCCTTTTCAAGCTTCTGTAATTCATTCTTCGAATCAGAAACCCTTTCATCGTAACTGAACTTTTCCTGGTGGATATGGGCAATATTTCCTATGACGATGCCATCAGAGGCACTTACCCCAATAAAAGTTTTCTCATCTCTGTTAACGATGGCCTGTGGCCTATTGTTTTGTAAAACGCTCTCTTTATGAAAAGTTTCAAGTTCTTTTTCTTCGATCTCAACCAAAGATGTTAGAACTGCCTTGACTCCCTGGGGAGCATCCGGGCCGACGGCAACAAGAATAATTTCATCATCCTTGCCGATTTCAAGGGCGAGCATGGAAACTATACTTGAAAGTGGGGCACTTCGATTGCCTTTGACAATATCAATATCAGATTGAAAATTCTTGGAAAGTTCTGCTAAACGGGCGGCCGGACGAGCATGCATGCCGGCCGGGAGTCTTACATGGAAAGGGACAGACTCAAAGACCACTTTTTTGCTATCTTGTTTGGAAAATTCGTCTTGAACTCCCACTGTCATTCCCTTTGGCATTCCACTTTTTTTGCCAAAGTTCAGTGTGGCCAGAGAGGATCTTCCGCGGGTGACTTTGGGAGCGTGGGGCGTATGATTAAAACGGTATTCAAATTTTGTCACTTTAGGATCATGAATAAGTACCATGACAGAGACAAGAGACATGCCAGAAGAGGCAATTAAATCGGGATCAAATTCGATAAGTTCTTGCCCTTCTTGAACATAATTGCCAACCTTAACAAGCGGCCGAAACCCCTTTCCTTTCAAGTTGACAGTATCGAGCCCAATGTGAAGAAGAATTTGATTGCCATTTTCTGATTGAATAGTAATGGCGTGATGGGCTGAGTGCAATTGAATGACCTTACCTTTGCATGGGGAGGTCAAAATATTTTCGATAGGGTCAATCCCAATTCCATCTCCCACCATTTTTCCTGCGAAAACCAGATCCGGAACCTCTTCAATCGGAAGCGTGATTCCGCTGAGAGGAGACTTCAAATCAAGAAAAATATTTTTCGTTTCCAATGGATAACTCGTGCATTTTATTGGTTTGACTTAATTGGCCCTTTTTAGGTCTTAAACAGCATTGTGTCAAACCATAATGAAGCTTCTGGACCAAAAAAAATCATCCATAAAATGCTTGTTGGGAAAACTGGAAAATAATAGACTCAGCAACGAAATCAATCTCCTACGGATGGTCAACTCATGCGCTTGCGACTGGGACTCGATATTGGTGGCACTAAAATGGAGGCCGCCATTTTGGCCACTCACCCTAGAGGCAATGAAGTCTTGGCCCGTGAACGTGTTCCCACTCAGCGCGAAGACGGTTTTGAAAGCGTTTATAAGCGAATGCTTCAATTGATCCTCGCCGTCTTAAATCAAAATGGCACTTCTATGAACGACTTGGTAGGAATTGGCGTTGGACTTCCCGGTGCGGTGAATCCCCAAACCAGACAGATGGTCAATGGCAACACCGCCATCTTTGTCGGCCAGGATTTGGCGACGCTCTTAAGCCAGAGTCTGGCCTTTTCCGGTCCCATCGCCGTGGCCAACGATGCCAACTGCTTTGCCCTGGCCGAGGCCATACTAGGTGTCGGACTAAAACATGCCAAGGAAGTTGGTGCCCCCCCCGAGCAGCTGACCTCCATCGGTGTCATCCTCGGTACAGGTGTTGGCGGCGGTCTCATCAATCATGGCCGCGCGATGGAAGGTACCCATGGTGGCGCTGGAGAAATTGGTCACACCCAACTTGATCCCAATGGAACAAAGTGTTTTTGTGGGCGACAAGGCTGTGCTGAAACGCTTCTCTCTGGCAGGGGACTGGAAACTTGGTACGCCGCCCGTTTTGGTGATCCATTATTCGCTATGCAAATTTTTGACCGGGCCGAGATGCTGGATAAAAATGCGATGGAGGCCGTGCAAATTTATCGCAATTATCTCGATCAATTTATGCTCAACTTGATCAATTTTTTTGATCCAGATTATATTGTGTTAGGCGGTGGCGTCAGTTTACAACTGGCCATCTACCACGGGCTTGAAGATCGAGTGTGGAAACAGACTTTCATCCCCAATACGAAACCACGCATCTATCAAAATATACTGGGAGATTCAGGCGGGGTAATTGGAGCTGCTCTCTTGGTTCCTTAATACCAAAATGCCAAACACAGATTTGCTAAAAATCGCCCCATTCACATTGAAGGCACACAATCCCCAGATCTCGCCACATTTTGACCACATTTAACCGGTCTTCCACAACAAAAAGCACATCATGAAAGGGTTGAATATGCTCCAAATAGATTTCTTTTTTAATCAATGCATCTTCTCTTCGGTCTTTGGACTTTCGCATGTATAGCCGGTCATAATTTATCCTATGACTGGTTAACCATTCCTCGGTTGGACTGCGATAGCGCTCTCCCCTGCCAGTTAACAACATGGTTCCCACTCCCTTGGCATGCATAGCCTCAATGATCTCGGCACACCATTTGTTGAGAATATCCTTGTCAAAGTTCTTGTTAAACTCACTCCAATTCTTTTTTTCACCCCTCACATAAGGAACCCGATGCTCAATATTTGCCAGCGTTCCATCAATATCAACAATAATTCTTTTTTCTCTTTGCGTCATCTATGTCTATCAATTTGTTTTTTATGGGAAAAAATACCTTAATCGCTCAATAAGATACCTCCCCTTTCCTCGGTCAGCAAAAAAAATCTCTCTCTTAACAAAAACAAAACACATTTTTAGTTAACAGGTTGTGTCTTATTTGAGATGTACACTGGCAGAATCATTTTTAGATTTTTACGATTAACCGGAGAATTACACATGTCCAAACTAGCCGTTTTTTTACTGGGCCTGATCCTTATTTTTGGCTGCCAAAAACAAGAGGAACTTGGCTCTCGAAACAACCCCATCAAACTTTACTTCACGCCCTCTGTGGATGCCCAGATTATTGCCTCAAACTCCCAGGAATTTTTGAAATATATCGAAAAGGAAACTGGAATGTTTTTTGAAACTGGTATCCCCACAAATTATATCGCCGTGGTGGAGGCCTTCGGTTCCCAACGTGCCGACATAGCTGTTATGAACTCCTTTGGTTATCTCATGGCCAATGAGAAATATGGTGCCCATGCCAAATTGACCGTTCTGCGCTACGGAGAAAATTTCTACCGTGGACAAATCATCGCCAGCACCAAAAGCAATATCAAGGAGGTGAAGGATCTGCAGGGCAAAAAATTTGCTTTCACTGATCCTTCCTCCACTTCAGGATACATGTTTCCTTTGAAAATTCTCAAGGAAAATCAGGTCACACCTGAATCCACCGTTTTTGCCCAGAAACACGACAATGTGGTGACCATGGTCTATCAAGGACAGGTGGATGCGGGTGCCACTTTTTACTCCCCCCCAGGCGAGGATGGAACAATTCGCGATGCTCGCGCTCGGGTTAAAACCCAATTTCCCGATGTGGAAGACAAAGTAAAAATTGTCGCCCTAACTGAAAAAATTCCCAATGATCCTTTTGTTTTTAGAAAAGATCTTCCCGATCTCATTGTGGAAAAATTCATCACCGCCCTTAAAAAATTTTTAAGCACCGAGAGTGGACAGAAGGTGTTTAAAAACATCTACAGTGTTGATAGCATCGTGGATTCAACCGATGCCGATTACGATGGTCTACGCACTATGGTCAAGGCCATCAATCTCAATAAAGAAGAACTGGTGAAATAATAGGAACCACATGCATAACTCGATCATTTCAATTCATAAATTGAACAAGGTCTATCCCAACGGATGCCATGCCCTCAAAAACATCAATATTGAGGTTACAAAAGGTGAATTCCTGGTGGTAATTGGCCTCAGTGGATCGGGAAAATCCACACTCCTTCGATGCATAAATCGACTACATGACATCACATCTGGAGAAGCCATCTTCAAGGGAGTGAATATCACTCGTCAAACGGGCAAGGAGCTTCGCAATACCAGATCCCGTATTGGCATGGTTTTCCAACATTTCAATTTGATTCCCCGGAAAACGGTCATGCAAAACGTCCTGACGGGCAGTCTGGCAGCCACAGGGATTCTTAAATCCGTGTTAGGAAATTACACCGATCAGGAAAAACAGCAAGCGATGAAATACATTAAAATTGTCGGGCTCGAAGGCAAGGAATATGTGCGCGCCGATAATTTGAGTGGTGGACAGCAGCAAAGAGTCGCCATTGCTCGCGCTCTAATGCAAAATCCAGATGTCCTTCTCGCCGATGAGCCGGTGGCCAGTCTTGACCCGGCCACATCCAATTCGGTTATGCAATATCTTGAGAAAATCAACAAAGAGTTGGGTGTGACGGTTATCTGCAATCTGCATTTTCTTTCATTGGTTCGACAATACGCCACCAGGGTCGTGGCACTCAAGGGGGGGGAAGTAGTTTATGAAGGCGGCCCACTTGATATTTGCAAAGAATGGTTCAAACGTATTTATGGTGAAGA
>CAYHRT010000137.1:0-5050 GCA_964359085.1 uncultured Bdellovibrio sp.
TAAGCAACGAGGTTTTATTTTTCAAAGTTCAGAAATTTATGGTGGTTTTGGCGGTTGCTGGGATTACGGCCCACTTGGGGTTGAACTCAAACTCAATGTCAAAAATAGTTGGTGGAAGGCCATGACTTTTCGTGAGGATGTGGTTGGCGTCGATGCTTCGATCCTTATGCACCCAACAGTTTGGAAGGCCTCGGGGCATGTGGATGGTTTTTCTGATCCCTTGGTTGATTGCAAGAGCTGCAAAGAAAGATTTCGCACCGATCAAATTGAGATAAGCGCACCTTGCCCTAAGTGTGGGGCCAAGGGACAATTCACCGAATCGCGCGATTTTAATTTAATGTTTAAAACGCAAGTCGGCCCGGTGGAAAATACGGCCTCGATTGCCTATCTTCGTCCAGAGACGGCCCAGGGGATTTTTGTCAATTTTTTAAATGTTCAAAGTTCTATGCGCAAGAAACTGCCTTTTGGTATTGCTCAAATAGGCAAGGCCTTTAGGAATGAAATTACGCCGGGCAATTTTATTTTTCGCACGCGTGAATTTGAGCAGATTGAAATGCAGTATTTTATATAACCAGGCGATAAAAAAGTGGGGATGGAAATGTGGAAGGAAGTGCGCTGGAAGTGGCATCTTGAAAATGGTTTGCGTGGTGAGAAGTTGCGTTGGACTCCGCACCCTGCCGATAAACTGGCCCACTATGCGGACGCTGCGGTGGATATCGAGTACCAATTTCCCATTGGCTGGGGAGAAATGGAAGGAATTCACTCCCGCACTGATTTTGATCTCACGGCCCATCAACAATTTTCCGGTAAAAACCAGCAGTATGTCGATCAAGTCGATGGTAACAAAAAGTATATTCCCTACGTGATTGAGACTTCGGTGGGATGCGATCGTCATCTCCTGGCGCTCCTGTGTGATGCCTATCGCGTTGAAAACGCCGGTGAGCCAGAAACTGAACGGACTGTGATGATGTTTCGCCCATCCATGGCACCCATTAAAGTTGCCGTGATGCCATTAATGAAGAAGCCAGAACTGGAAGAGGTGGCCCAGAAAATCTTCCAAGATGTTCAGAAAAAATATCGCGCGGAGTATGACACGGCCGGTTCAATTGGCAAGCGCTATCGCCGGCAAGATGAGATTGGGACGCCCTATTGTCTTACAATAGATTACGACTCGCTTACGGATCATGCCGTCACTGTGCGTGATCGAGATAGCATGAGACAAGAGCGGGTTGGCATGGATAAATTAATGCAGTATTTACAAGATCATTTAAAGTTATAGAGTTCAAACTTGGAGTTAAGTATGGCAGTAAAAAAATGGGTTTATCGTTTCAGTGCTGAGCAAACCGAAGGTAACCGCAACATGAAAGACTTGTTGGGGGGGAAAGGGGCCAATTTAGCAGAAATGGCATCCTTGGGATTACGTGTTCCGCCAGGTTTTACTATTTCTACTGAAGCTTGCATTGATTATCAAAATAATAAGAAAGTCATTAACGAAGAAATCAGAGTGCAAGTTTTAGAGTCGTTGAAATTTCTTGAAAAACTTACCCAGAAAAAATTTGGTGATGCCAATTCTCCTCTTCTATTCTCGGTGAGGAGTGGCGCTCGCGCCAGCATGCCTGGCATGATGGATACCGTTTTGAATCTGGGCCTAAACGAAAAAACAGTCGAAGGCCTGGCGCATGAAACCAACAATCCTCGTTTTGCCTGGGATTCCTATCGTCGTTTTATTCAGATGTATTCCAATGTGGTTATAGGATTAAATATTTCCTTGCTTGAAGCGTGCATGGAGGACATGAAGGAAGCGCGTGGTTATCACTTAGATACCGATTTACAGGCCAGCGATCTGAAAGAATTGGTTGGGCACTATCGGCGCATTATTTTGGAAGAAACGGGTAAGGCCTTTCCGTCCGATCCTATGGAGCAATTATGGATGGCAGTTGGCGCCGTCTTTGGGTCTTGGAATAATGCTCGTGCCACCAAGTATCGCAATTTGCATAACATTCCCCATAATTGGGGAACGGCCGTTAATATTCAATCCATGGTTTTTGGAAATTTGGGCGAGGATTCGGCCACTGGGGTTTGTTTTACACGCGATCCTGGAACGGGACAAAAGCGTTTTTTTGGTGAGTACCTATTAAACGCCCAGGGTGAAGATGTAGTGGCAGGAATCAGAACACCTGGGCCTATCAACAATTTTTCTAAAAATGATGCCAACCGGACCCTCAAGACTCTTGAGGAAGTGATGCCAGTGGTATACGGAGAACTTTGTGAAGTTTATCAAAAGCTCGAGCATCACTATCGAGATATGCAGGATATCGAGTTTACGGTTGAAAAACAAAAACTTTATATTCTGCAGACCAGAAATGGAAAGCGCACCGCCAATGCCGGAATTCAAATTGCGGTAGATTTAGTTAAGGAAAAAATTCTTACAGAAAAGGAAGCCTTAATGAGGGTTAATCCAGAAGATTTAAACCAACTCCTGCATCCTAGACTCGACCCCGATGCCAGAAAAGAAATTTTGGCCCAAGGTCTGCCCGCTTCACCGGGGGCAGCTTCCGGTGAAATTGTTTTTACCGCTGATCAGGCCGTAAAATTGCACGAGGCAGGACGAAAAGTTATGCTGGTTCGCCAAGAGACCAGCCCTGAAGATATTGCTGGCATGGTTGCCGCTGAAGGAATTATTACAGCACGAGGAGGGATGACCTCTCACGCAGCGGTCGTGGCCCGTGGAATGGGTAAACCCTGTGTCGCAGGTTGTTCGGCACTTAAAGTGGATCACGAGAACAAAATTCTTACCGTTAAAGATCGCGAATATAAAGAGGGTGATTTTCTTACCATTGATGGTGCCACTGGAGAGGTGATGGATGGAGTTGTTCCGACTCTGGAAGCAAAGGTGTCTGAAAGTTTTGGTGAATTTATGAAATGGGCAGATGCTGTCCGTCGCCTCAAAGTTCGTGCCAATGCCGATAATCCTCAGGATGCTTTCATCGCTCGTAAATTTGGGGCCCAGGGAATTGGCCTATGCCGAACAGAGCATATGTTCTTTGCTCCAGAGAGAATATTGGCGGTACGTGAGATGATCTTCGCCAAAAATAAGACTGAGCGTGAGCGCGCTCTCGCCAAACTTCTGCCTTTTCAAAGAGATGACTTTTTTGGAATTTTTAAGGCCATGGATGGATTGCCGAGCAATATTAGACTTCTTGATCCACCTTTGCATGAATTTTTACCTCAAGAATTGCATGAGAAAGAGGAACTGGCCCGGGCCCTCCATGTGAGTTTGCAAGAAGTGGACGAACGCGCCAAGCAGTTGCATGAATTTAATCCCATGCTCGGACATCGCGGCTGTCGTTTGGGAATCACCTACCCTGAGATCTACAAGGTTCAAGTGCGTGCAATCTTAGAAGCTGGTCTCATGGCCCAGTCCCAAGGAATCAAAGTACATCCTGAAATTATGATTCCGCTGGTGGCGACTATTAAGGAATTAACCATTCTAAAACAAGATTTAGAAGAGGTGGCAAAGCAAGTTTTTGAAGAGAAAAAACAAACGATAGCATACAAGGTTGGCACCATGATTGAGTTGCCTCGGGCGGCAATCATGGCCGGCGAATTGGCCCAAGTGGCAGAATTCTTCAGCTATGGTACCAATGATTTAACTCAAACGACTTTTGGCCTCTCACGTGATGATGCAGGAAAATTTTTGGGTGAATACGTTGCCAAGGGCATTTTGGACTCGGACCCGTTTATTACTCTTGATCAAGCTGGTGTAGGTTTCTTGATAGAGTATTCCAATAGAGTGGGCAAAGAGAAAAATCCTAAATTGCACACCGGGATTTGTGGTGAGCATGGTGGCGAATCGCGCTCTATCCAATTTTGTCACAAGGCTGGATTGGATTATGTGAGCTGTTCACCCTTTAGAGTTCCCATCGCTCGTTTGGCCGCGGCCCAAGCTGCGATTAGTTAAATAATATTGATTTCTGTCTCCTTGTGGTGCATGATCTTAAACAACTAAACTATGCGAGAGGAATTTTATGTTTAATTCTAAACGGGCTATTTTCTTGATCGTCGCGCTGGCCATTACTGCAACTGCTTTTGCTCTTGAGCTGAAGAAAGGCCAGGTTACTAATACTAAAAAACCTATTGGAACGCTGATTCGTGCAACTTCTACGGGAAGTGGCACTGGAGTTGGTGGAACGCCTGGCTCCGGATCTGGTTTCGGTAAAGGACATTAATAAACCAGGACCCAGGCACGCTCTTCTTTTGCGTTTCCCTTCTATTTGACTTTTGAGACAGTAATATGCCCTAACCCATAGGCAAGATCGAGATCGCGTTTTTGGATATTGACACGGTTTCCGGCATTGCCTTCAATGGTCCAAAATTTGTTTTCCGCACTATCCCATGCTAGTACCATGCCGGTATGGTTTTTCTTTCCATCATCGTTGGTGTCCATCGCCAGCCAGTCGGCACGGGCCCATTTATCGAGGATATCAGCATCATCGCGATAGTAGTGATCCCAAAAATATGTCGCCATAGTAGTGACGCTGGAAACACTGCTAATGTCTTTTAATGCCCCTGCTGCACTCCATGAATAAAACTCGGTGCACCAGTATTCAGAATAACTTGCCTTATAGCGTGTTCCGTTAGGTTCTTTTCCTTCTTGCCCAACCTGTCCGCGCTGCTGATCAAAGAATTGGCGAAAGGCCATGGTCAAAATTTTAGTTCGTGCTTTTGAGGTTTTATAATCTGTATCGGTGGTTGTTGAAAAGTACCAGACACTACCCGCTTCTTGCACCATTTGATAATTGGCGACATAGTTTTTTGTGCCAATTAAGGATTTGTTTGTATCTCTGAAAAAGCGTACACGAGCACGATAAACATTGGCGCGAGAAAGTCCTGACAAGGTCAGATAAACACTACGAGCATTTCCGCCATCAATGACAGTGGTGGGTAGTGAGGTTATTTTGATATAGCCAGTCTCTTGATCGTAAGAATTGCGCAATTTTTGATAAACAATTTTGGCATAGAGATTCCCCTCAGTGAAGGCGCTCACAAT
>CAYHRT010000137.1:5150-10414 GCA_964359085.1 uncultured Bdellovibrio sp.
ATTTTTGATAAACAATTTTGGCATAGAGATTCCCCTCAGTGAAGGCGCTCACAATGCTCGATGAATTGACTTTGACCTGAATCCCAAAACTATTATTTTGCACATTGTATCCGAGAGGGTCATAGAAATATTCGGTTTCATCAGTCTTGCCGCTACAATTATCATCGAGGCCATTAAAGGCCAATTCAAGTCTATAGGGATGGATGCTTGCCTTGGTATCATCACAATCACCTGTACTTTTGACATAGCCGGAAGGACATTGTTTGATTCTATCTTTTTCGGTGGACTTCACTTCCCCTGTTGCGCCATTGACAGCATAACCATCTCCGTCTACATCCCAGAGTGATTTTTTGTAGCAAGTGACATCAACGGTGGTGACCGTCACATTCAAATAGATCGAGGTGATCGCCACAATCATTACACTTCCCAATAAGGGATAACGAAATCGCTTCAAAAATTTATGCATAATTATTGCCTTTAGTTATTTAAGCTTATCGCAATTCGGGGAATTTTATTGATGAATATCGCTACGTGGAGATTTTGGCTTTTTTTACCAATCTACTAATCAGATTGTTGTTATCGCATCATTCTATTTCTAAGCTACTTAAAGCAGTGTTATTAACGGCAAAGCTTTTAAACAAAAAGGAGTTCCTATGAAAATAGCATTACTGATCTCAAGTTTATTTTTATCTCTCTCGGTCAACGCTGCAGGTACAAAGTATATCTGCAAAGAACGAACAGACTACCAAAAACAAACTTTAGTATTAACTCAGATCTCTGAGCGTGAAATTAAAGAAGGTGTTAAAGAACGCTTTGTGCTTGAAGTTTTCCAAGGTTCAGAAAAAACTCCGCGTTTAGTCACCAAAGGTTTTGTCTCCACCGAAGATGTCATGTTCAGCTTCAAAAGCGATGATAAAAAGGTTTCCGCCATGGTTTATCTGGATGAACTGGAAGAATCTTATTTATCCGAAGGCAGCAAGACCACTCACTTTGACTGTAATTAATGGGCCTGGCATCTTGATGCAGTTACGATACATTTTCGTATTAAATTGCACTCTGAGGCCATTATCATGTCACTTAATTCTGTCGTCACCGAGTCTGAAGCCATTGTTGCTCGTCTGTGGCCGCTCCAGCATTTCGAAAAACTTGCCTTTGGTGTCGTGGATTTTGAGGCAGACAAGCAGATGTTCTTCGAATGGGATAGAGGTGACAAGGCTCCGGCTCCCTCTGGTTGGTTTTTTGACCTGGCATCTGTCACCAAGCCCATGATTCTCGGTGTGAGCTACTTGCTCAAACCAGAAATTTTTTCCTCCGATGCCATTCTTTGCCTCGAACATCGCGGCGGACTTCCGGCCTGGGGGCGTTTGTCGTCCGATGTTTGGCGAGAAAAAATAAAGTCATTTAATATCCACCCATCGCCGGAACTCTACTCTGACTATTCGGCAATCCGGGCCCAACTGATTGCGGAAGAGAAACTTGGACAGTCGCTTTATATTCTCTGCCGTTCGGTGCATGATTCAGAAGTACGTCATTGGACTGAGCTGCCAAAAGATGCCCGTTGTCCCGTGACTGGCGTTCGTCGTGGGAAATTGGTTCAAGGTGTTGTTCACGACGATAATGCCTACTATATTAGGGAAAAAGTTGCCCATGCCGGTCTATTTTCTACCGTGGCAGGCCTCGGGCGAACCCTCTTGAATCTTCATAAAATGACTAATTTCTTGCCAAAAATGATCGATTATATTCATGCCGCCCAAAGTCCAAATCACGATCCACGCTTTGTTCGTGGATGGGATCGGGTACAGAACCCTGAAGCGACATTGGCAGGAAAAGGTGCCAGTGCCTTAACCTTTGGCCATCTTGGATTCACCGGAACATCCGTCTGGATTAATCCCGAGCAAAAGCTTGGGTATGTTCTTCTCACCAATGCAACAAGCAAGTATTGGTACGCGAAAGACAATCTCAATGTCCTGCGACGGGAACTTGGTGCAGCTGTCTGGAAATTGCGATAAAATCAAATCATCGTGCTATGGGAGATCATTTATGACCATTCTAGGTGGAGCTTTATCTGTTCATGACTTGGCCCTCAGAAAAAATAAAATTAAAAAGATATTTATGTATCGCATTTGCGGAACTGGAATGGGGGCCACTGCCTGTCTTTTGAAAGAAAAGGGATATCATATAGAAGGTTGCGATCAACGTTTTTATCCTCCGATGGGAGACTACCTGAAGAAAACGGGTATCCCTCTTCATGATTTAGGACAGCTGGCTGACGATAAGCAAATTCAGGAATTGCTTTCGCAATTCGATATGGTGGTGGTTGGCAATGTCATTCCCAAAGGTGGCGCAGATGCCCAGCGTATCGAAAAATCAGGCGTTCCGTATTGTTCTTTTCCCGCCGCCCTTGGTGGTCTGGTGCTCGGTGATGTGAATGTTGTGGGAATTGCTGGAACACATGGCAAAACCACGACGACTTATCTATTAGAACAAATTTTCATGAAGATCGGGATGTCTCCTGGTCATTTTATTGGTGGAGTTATTGATGAATTAGCACCGGCCAGAGTGGGTGATGGACGCTTTTTTTTCATTGAATCCGATGAGTATGACAGTGCTTACTTTGAGAAGTACTCAAAATTTCGCAGCTATTCTATTGATAATCTCATCTTGACGTCGCTGGAATTTGATCATGGTGACATTTTTAAAGATGTGGAAGAAATCAAGGAGCAATTTAGATTGGCCTTGCCAGAGATCACAAAAACTATTATTGCCTGTGCTGACTATCCGGCCATATTGGAATTAGCGCAAGAATGCGATCGGAATCATGCCTGGATTTTATATGGTGACAATAAAGAATGTGGCCCTTATATAGATCAGTTGACCCCGGAGGGGTCTCGCTTCCATCTGAAATTTAAAGGCCGAGACTATATTTTTAATACTAATCTGATCGGCCGTCATAATGTTCTTAATTTGACAGCAGGTCTGCTCTACGCCCTGGCCCAGGGGGTTTCAGGCGAAATACTTGGCCATGCTATTTCAGATTTAAAAATGGTAAAACGCAGGCAAGAGATTCGAGGGAGGTACAAATCCTCAATCGTTATTGACGATTTCGCCCATCACCCGCGTGCTGTGGAATATACGATTGAGAGTATCAAACTGCAATTTCCAGACAGAAAGATCTGGGTTGTTCTCGACCCCGCTTCCGCCACTGCCCGTAGCGATGTCTTTCAAAAGGAGTTCGTGGATTCACTTATAAAAAGCGATGGAATTATTCTCGCCAAACCCGAGCGGGCCAGCACTGTCAAAGGACATGGCAATCTGAATTGCGAGAAACTTGTGAATGATCTTAAAGAGTGTGGCAAAGAAACCTATCTGGCCAAGAACGTGGGAGAGATTTTACAACACCTCAATGCTTTAGCTAATTCTTCTACTCTTTTTCTTATTCTTTCTAACACCACCTGTCTTGGTCTGTGGGAGTCGGACTTTGTGCGTTCCTTAGAACCATAGCGAGAAAAAATAGAGATATGTCGATACGCTGGTTTCCTATATATATTGCCTTGTTTTCATTCCCCCTCTTCTCTTTCGACGCCCTGTCCGAAGCCCTGATTGCACAAATAACACCGGATATTTTGAGTAGGTATAAAGAAGTAAATAGACAATTTGTACGTGAACTATGCCCTTCAGGGACCGAAGAACTTTATGCAAGCAAATTATCCATATTCAATGGTGATGGCCATTTTATTCCGTTGCTGCCAGATGGTTCGCTCGACTCGGAAACGATCATTCAACATATCCCTATGATCATCGAAAAAATAGCGTGGCTCGATAAGAATCTTGCCTTTTTAGGTGGAAGTTACGACGAGTTTCGAGAATTTCACGAGATCAATTCTCAAATCGATGGGATCGCAAGAAAAGTTGAACAGGCCTTAGACTTTAAAAAAGATTTTTTTGAGAGTACGGACGGTGTACTTAAAAATGATTTACAGCAGAAATCCGCAACTCTAATCAAAGAAATTAGAGAAAATTTTGAAGTGCTTCTGACTGGTGCACCCTTTCTCATGCCCTTCAAGTATCCGGTTGATCATCTGTCGATGCGTGGAGAGTACGACCGTTTTAAATTTCGAGAAGATGTTCTTGGAAATCGTTTTTCCAATAGAGTTTTTTTTGCTCGCCGGATTTTTGAAGATGGAGCACCGACACATAATCAATCAAGAAATGATATCTTTTATCGTACACTTATTAATACTTTGCACTTTAATTTAGCGCGAGAGCAAATTTTTTTAGAAGAAAACAATCGCTATGATCTATCTTCCTTTATAACAATCACCAGAAATATTTTAAAACAGGGTCTGACCGAAAATCGCTTAAGAATGAGTGATTGGAAAGGGAGAGAATTAAGGAAACTCAATTATTACCGTTTGATTTTAAGAAACCTCATTTATCAAGAAGGGGGTCAGCCCATTACGGTTACAGAATACATAGCGAAGAAACTTAAGGCGCGTGATGAATTGAAAAAATTTGTGACAGAAAAATATATCAAGATTTATCAGTTTTGGAGCAAATACTCAGAAATTTATCAGGCCCTTTTTGCCATGGAGACCATTCTTATCAATGAGGTAGGAACTATGGACGGACCAGATGCTCCAGAACGCCGTGATGTTCTTCGAGTGGTAAAAAAACGCCATGAGATTAGCTTTTATGCCAACTTAAGTGAGAGAGAACCACTTTTTTTAAATCTGGTACAGCAGAAATTGACTCATCTTTCCCAGAATACTTGGATCAATCTCTTGCTGAAAGAAGGTGAGTTTTCCTTTACCTACTATTATATGCATGGAGCGCCAAAAATATTTTGTCCTGATCATTCTGCTTTAGGCGAAAGGTTAAGAAAGGAGAATCTTGAATTATCCTTGAATATTCTTAAGGAAAGCAATACCTACGAAGGGGTACGTTATTTCTCAAGGGCCTCCATGGTAGGGCGTATCAATATGGCATCATTATGGGATGATTTTGTACCCTTACCTGAGGGTGCTGGTACGCTCATTCCTAATTGGCAAGCATTATGGAAGGTCTATCAAATGGGGCAATATCGATTTCGTTATTATTTTTTTGATTCAAGTGGACGTACTTTCAAGGTTATTGAAATTAATGAAAATAGCTACGTGGTGCCTTTCACTGGGGAGGGGGTCTATTACTATCGAGATCCCAATTTATTTAGATTTTTTGCTACTCGCTAGAGTTGCTTGACCCCTTACCATAGTGTATAAACTTTC
>CAYHRT010000137.1:10424-10785 GCA_964359085.1 uncultured Bdellovibrio sp.
TCAGTCATTCATCATTTAGGAGAGAGTCATGTTAAAAGATTACGTATTTACTTCTGAGTCTGTAACCGAAGGTCATCCGGATAAAATGGCCGATCAGATTAGTGATGCCGTTCTAGACTCAATGATGGCCCAGGACAAATATTCTCGTGTTGCCTGTGAAACACTGATTACCACAGGTTTGGTGGTGGTTGCCGGTGAAATTACAACCAAGGCCCAGGTGGATCTCCAGCAGATTGTGCGTAATAAGATTCGTCAAATCGGATATGATCATAGCGATAAAGGTTTTGACGCCGGGACTTGCGGTGTGATGGTGACGCTCGATAGGCAATCTCCCGACATTGCGATGGGGGTTGACGAGAAA
>CAYHRT010000138.1:0-10694 GCA_964359085.1 uncultured Bdellovibrio sp.
CATGGGTGAGAATGGAATCGGGAAACGCACACTAGGACGGTATGTTCATCAAAATTCCACGAGGTGTACTCGACCTTTATGTATGGTCGATTGCGCACAGACGCCAGAAGAAGTAGAGAATGCCATTCTCGGGCATCGCGAAGTTGAGTCGGGTAAATTTAATCGTGGAATCCTTGAGCAGGCCAATGGTGGCACGGTAATTTTTGCTAACGTGGATTGCCTGACTGAAGATTTTCAAAAGAAACTTCACAAAATCCTAAATGAGTTACCAGACTATGACATCGATGTTCGGCTCATTTCTACAACGACTAAAAATCTTTCTAAGCTAGTGGGTGCTGGCCGCTTCTATCGCGGTCTCTTTAACCAATTAGCGTCCAACACCATCTCTTTGATGCCTCTGCGTGATCGACCAAATGATCTTGAGCAAGTGGCCCGTTCTTTAGTCAAAGAATTGGCGGGAGAGAACAGAGTCCTTAATCTCGACCAGAGCGCCATGGATAAAATTTTGTCGCATTATTGGTCTTTCAATCTGGAAGAATTACGTGATGTTCTAGAGGAATCCATCTCAACCTTTGAGGGAGAGGTATTATCAGAAGAGCATTTAAGTATTGGTGAAAAGCGCACGCAGATTGCCATTCAAGATGATGAAAGTGAAGGCATTCGCTTGATGTCGCTGAAAGATGCTGAAAAACTTCTGATTAAAAAGGCCCTCATTCATACCAGTGAAAATCGAACTCAGGCGGCCAAGATACTTGGTGTCTCTATTCGCACTCTCAGAAATAAAATCAATGAATACAGAAATGGTGGTAGCTCATATTTCGTAAATTTGAGGTGAGTGGATGGAGCTGGAAGATAAAACACTGAAGGCCCTGGGAACTTCGCTCAATTTCCGGCAGATGCGCCAAGATCTCCTGTCGGCAAATGTGGCCAATGCGGAAACGCCTGGCTACAAAGCAAAACGTTTGGAATTTGAGGCGGCGCTTTCTCGGGCCTTGGATGTAGATGGGGAGCGGTCAATGACAACACAGGATGATCGTCATTACGATGTGGGCGGTGGTGGCTTCGCCAATTTGGAACCGGAAGTCTACGAAGATCCAAACGGAATCGTCACGGAAAACGGTAATAATGTGAATGTCGATCAAGAATTGGCCTTGATGGCCGAAAATAAAATTCTCTATGATGCTTCTATCCAGCTTTTAAATAAAAAACTTGGCATGAAGAAGTACATCATCGGCGCTGAATAGCGTGAAGAACGATAAGGATTATTAAGGATTAATAAGATGGATTTTTTGACGGGTTTAAAAATAAGTAGTTCAGGCATGGCGGCGAACAAGAAGCGGATGGGGGCGATTTCTTCCAATATTGCTAACGCCCAGACTACTCGCACCGCCGAGGGTGGGCCATATCGCAAAAAAGAAGTTGTTTTTGGCGCGGAACCTGCGCGTGAAACCTTTTCTGAAATGTTGGAAGGGGAGCTGGGAGAAAATGCCCAGACGGTACAGGCGACTGAGGTTCTATCAACGGATAAGCCGCCAGTTTTGAAATATGAACCCAATCACCCTGAAGCCAATGAGCAAGGTTATGTTGCCTATCCAGATATTAACATGATGGAAGAAATGGCAAATATGATTGCAACATCGAGGGCCTATGAAGCCAATTTGGCGGCCTTCAATACCACCAAGAGTATGGCGGTGAAAGCACTCGAGATTGGCAATAAGTGAGCTTAAATAGGAGGAGAGCATGAGTATTGAAACAGTAGGGCGAATGAATAACATCATTGGAAATCATGCTGCTGCTTCGTGGGCAAAAGATGTTGATCTAAAATCAGTTGTGCCAGAGGCCTTTGAATTAAATGGTACCAAGAAAAGTAATTTCCTGGAAATGCTGTCGGAGTCAGTCGCACAAGTCAATGGGCTTCAGCAAGATGCCAATATTGCAATTGAAAAACTTGTGACTGGCGAGAGTAAGAATCTTCAGGAAACGATGATGGCAGTAGAGAAGGCCGATATTGCCTTCAAAACAATCAATCAAATAAGACTTAAGGTTATCGACGCCTATAAGGAAATAATGAAGATGCAGGTATAATGCCTGAGCATCGCCCATAAGGAGGGGCCCCGTGCAAGAGTTTGTACGAAAAGTACTCCGAAATTTTAGCGACTTCTATGGAACTCTAAGTCCTCCCCGACGTATTGGAATGATTTTTCTTGGAAGTTTCATTATCATTACTTTGGTGAGTATCATAACCTGGGCCGTTCAGACCCGTTATGCCACGCTTTACGCCGATCTTAACAAGGAAGATGCCAAACAATTAGGTGTTTTGTTGGAGGAAAAAAAGATTCCCTATCAAACTAGTGAAGATGGGAAAACGATTAAAATACCAGAAGAGATGGTGAATCGATTTCGCATGCAGATTGCCACGATGGGAGTTAATTTTTCCGGTACGGTTGGATATGAAGTTTTTGATAAGCAAGCTTTCGGGACTTCAAATTTTGTTCAAAGAGTTAACCGTCAAAGGGCCTTAGAGGGCGAGATTACAAAAAGTATTCGCTATATTCAAGGGGTCAAACGCGCTCGAGTTCATTTAACCATTCCAGAATCAAGCCCATTTGTTTCAGACAAGCGTCCCCCTTCGGCTTCAGTCATCGTAGAGCTTGACAATGGAGTGGTCCTCACACCCGCCGAAATAAAAGGAATTGGCTCATTGGTATCATCTTCAGTGGAGGGTATGAGATCTGAACATGTCGTAATTTTAGATGATCGCGGTAAAAAGTTATCTGAAAATGTCGGCGATGCCATGACGCAAGAGACTGCTAATAAAATGGCGCTTGAGTCCAAGATGGGCCGTGAGTTTGAGAAACAAATTGAGGAAATTTTGGGCCGAGTTGTTGGAGATGGAAAAGTAGTTGCTAAAGTTGCTGTCAATTTAGATTTTACTGAATCAGTCTCAACTGAAACAAAATATGATGCTGAAAACACTGCCGTTTTGTCCGAAGTTCAAAATACCCAAAGAATTAATGGTACACGCCCTTCTCCTCAGGGAATTCCAGGTGCCAGAAGTAATCTACCGGGAGAAGACCCACAGCCAGGTATTCCTGAAACAAAGAATAATGTCGACAAAGATCTGAAAACGCGCAATTACAATGTTCCCACCAAAGTGACAAATTCAAAATCACCTACGGCGGGAGTTAAAAAGATTAGCGCTGCTGTTATGATTGATGGTCGTCGCATTACTTCTCTTGATAGCAAGGGTAAGGTGGCCTTAGATGACCAAGGGCGGGCCGTGATGAAAGTGGAGAAGTGGAGTGAGGCCGATTTAACCAATTTCAGCGCAATTGTGGCCTCAACCTTAGGTCTGAATGAAAAAAGAGGCGATAGTCTCGTCATAAAAAATATGGAATTTGCGCAGGATGATTTACTGGCCACGGAAGCCATGTTGCGTGAAAAGGAAAATCGAGAACTCATTAAAAACATTGTGAAGTACCTCTCCATTGGACTTGTAATCTCGTTATTTTTCTTCATCGTGGTAAGACCCTTCATCCAGTGGGTAACAGATAATACTGTTGAATCAGTGGAAGATTTCTTACCAAGAACTTTGGAAGAACTTGAAAAAGTTCAGGCCAATCAGAAACTGCCAGGACTGGAGGAGGCCTTGCCCCAGATTGAAGAGCGCTTGAATCCAGAAAAGATAGAAGGCAATATGCTCCGTGAAAAAATCGTTTCATTAGTGGAAGCCAATCCGTCTAAGGCCGCTCAGATTATTCATGAAATGATTCACTCACAGGAATCGGATAAGCAAATTGCTTAGTAGCGAAGGAGTGCGAACATGGCGATAAACGAAGTTAGTCTTGATCCCGAGGTGGAATATTCGCTTATGTCGGGGCAGGAAAAGGCCGGAGTTCTCCTCTCCTCGTTAGGTATGCAAACGAGTCAGCTAATTTTTACCCATATGCGTGACAATGACGTAAAACGGATGATTAACGTCATGTCGAACGTAAAGAAAGCACCGATCTGGCTAGTTAAAAAAGTTTTAGCTGAATTCTATTCCATGCTGAACGAAGATGCCGATCTCTTGTTTGCAGAAAATAGAGGCCGTGACTTTATCATCAACGCTCTTGGAGAAGATCGTGCCAAGCAACTGCTTGGTCAAATTGTCGAAGTTGGTAATTCAAATACTTTGGAATCGTTGGAGCTTGTTGATACAAGAACCCTGGCAAACTTCCTGATCAACGAACATCCACAAACTATTGCCCTAATTGTGGCGCATCTACCGCCTGAGAGGAAAGTCGACGTACTTCGCCGTTTGCCCGAAGGACTTCAGGCCGAGGTAGTTCTCAGAGTGGCAAACTTAGATTACGTATCACCGGAACTTATCGCTCAACTCGATGATGTTCTGAAAACAGAACTATCAACTCTTGGTTCAATCGATATCAATCAATTGGGTGGTGTTGAACCCATCGCTGATATGTTGAACTTGATGGACAAAAATACTGAGAAAAACATCATGGCCCGAGTCGAAGAAAAAGATCCCGAATTGGCGGAAGAAATCAGAAAACTCATGTTCGTCTTTGAAGATCTGGTCTTTGTCGATGATCGTGGTATTCAGCAGTTACTCAAAGAAGTCGATCAACAGAAATTGGTTATTGCAATGAAAACTGCGCCTGAAGAAATCAAGGCCAAGCTCTTTAAAAATATGTCGAATCGTGCCGCCCAACTTCTTATGGAGGATTTGGAGGCCCTTGGACCTACCAAATTGTCTGATGTTGAGAAGGCCCAGGCAGAAGTTGTTCAGAAGTGTAAAGAACTTGAAGGTCAAGGTAAGGCCATCATCTCCAGAGGTGGGGATGGAGATGCTCTCGTTTGATGAGGTGAGATACTTATGGCAAATCAATCTTCTTCTCGTTCGCCTATCGTCGCGGATGCTAAGGAATATGTTTTTACCAGCTTTGATGGTGTCATCGCCAACAATGAGACAATTGATAAGGTTGAATTCAAAGAGATTGGTGGAAGCGAAAAATTTCATACGCCTGAACATCAAAAGATTATCAGGCTTGAAAGACAATTATCTGTTGACTCAAAATTTTCAATATCTCCTATCGTAAAGCAACATAGAGGGATGAACGATCAGGAGAAAGCTGAACGGGATATCCACCTCGAAGAGCAAATTGAAAAGCGTTTGGGAAAAATTCATGAAGAGGCCTTTAGTGCCGGATATCAAGATGGTCTTAAAAATGGTCATAAAGATGCGTTTGCAGCTACCATGAAAGAGGGGCTTGAGCATCTGACGACTTTCGATGCAATGATCACAAATGTCTTGGCCACCGAGACAGATATTTTGAAAAAACAAAAGTTAGAAATTTATACTCTGATTAGGACACTCGCCAAGTGGGTGATTCTGAGAGAGTTAAAAGACGATGGTCAGTACATCATTCGACTTTTGGAAAAATTAGTCGCCGAGATAGGCCAAAAGGATCATCTGCTCATCCAAGTGAATAAAAATGATTTTCAAAGGATGCCGGCGATTTTAGAAGCGGTTGAAGCTAAAATTGGTAAGCTGACTAATGTCCGCTATGAATGTGATCAGGATGTTTCCGGGCCGGGAGTAATCATGGAGTCGATTAATAGTATCGTAAGAGGGACGTTAGAAGATCAATTTGCAAATCTAGATAAGCTCTTTGAAAGCGTTGATGAGAGTGTCGATGAGCGTCCTTGACTTAACTTCTATTCATAGGTCCTATGAATATTCACTTCCCTATACCAAAATTGGAAAGGTGCATGCCAATCGTGGAATGCTTTATGAAATTTCTCTTCCCAAGGCGGTGATTGGTAGCACTGTAGAATTTGTCACTGAATTTGGCGAGCGATCTCTTGGAGAAGTGGTCGCGATTAATGGCAACCGATGCATGGCCATGCCCTACGACGAATTGGCCGGCATCAATTCCGAAACCCGTGTGTTTTTAAAAGGGCTTACCACTTTTGTTAAAATTTCTGAGAATATGCTTGGCCGTGTGATTGATTTTCAAGGTAACCCCATAGATGGTAAAGGTCCAATCGCTGGCCCCTTCGAAGTACGGAGCATTTTTGGGAAACCTATACCTCCCTTGGATCGCCCTGTGATTCGAGAGGCCATGGATACAGGTGTGCATGCCATTAATGCCTTTTTGACTGCTGGCAAAGGACAGAGGTTGGCGATCTTGGCCGGTTCCGGTGTTGGTAAATCAGTTTTGATGGGTATGATCGCTCGCCATACAAAGGCCCAAGTGAATGTAATTGCCCTTGTTGGAGAACGAGGAAGAGAAGTTTTAGAGTTTATTGACAATGAATTAGGGCCAGAAGGTTTAAAGCGATCGGTGGTGGTGGTGGCCACCTCTGATTTATCCCCACTTATTCGTATTAAGGCCGCCTATACAGCAACCACGATGGCGGAATATTTTAGGGATCAGAATCTTGATGTCATGCTCATGATGGATTCTATTACTCGCTTTGCTATGGCGAATCGTGAAATTACTTTGAGTAGCGGTGAACCTCCAGGGCAAAAGGGTTATACCCCGAGTGTTTTTAGCAAGCTTCCTAAACTTATGGAGAGGGCCGGAACAAAAAAAGGCGCCGGTTCCATTACTGGTTTCTACACAGTGTTGGTGGAAGGTGGAGATATGGATGAGCCGATCACTGATGCCGTTCGTGCTATTTCGGATGGCCACATTCAGCTCAGCCGACAATTGGCTTCGAGAAACCATTTTCCTGCCATTGATGTCCTGGCATCAATTTCACGGGTAATGCCCAAGGTTACAACAGGTGAGCACCGGATTGTTGCTTCCCATTTGAGAGATCTTTTGGCGGCATACAAGGAAACTGAAGATTTGATTAATGTTGGTGCTTACGCCAAAGGTTCAAATATGAAAGTCGATAAGGCCTTGGCCATTTATGATGAGTTGATGGAACTTCTACGACAGGATGTGGATAGTAGTGATGTTTATACTATCGATGAACTCTATGATCGCATGGTAGAACTGGCGCGTAAGGCCGAGAAGGCCGTCAATCCCCATCTCTTTGATGAGAAGAAGGAAACACCGTAGCGAATGCGGAGGGCAGGAAAGTGAATGGCCTATAAATTTAAACTTGAGGCCTTACTTAAGGTGCGAGAGTTCAGGGAGCATAATTTAAAAATAGAACTTGGAAGAATTGTTCAAGAGCGGGAGAGTACCAATGCCAGAATTGAGCAGATCAATAGGGATATTGATGAAGGTTATCGTTCTCAGGATGAATTAGTAAATGGAGAGATTACGGGAAACGAAATCCAATTCTTCCCTTATTATTTGCAAGGGAAAAAGGATGATTTGGAACGCACGATGAAAAAGCTAGGAGAGGTAGAAGTGTCTTTGCAAAAAAAATTGCAAGAATTAGCCGTGGCCCGCGGAGAAAGTAAGTTGCTCGAAAATATGCGCACGAATGATTTTGATAGATTTAAAAAAGATTTAGAAAAGAAGCAGCATAATCAAATTGAAGAACTATTCATTATGCGTGCAGGGCGTAGGGTCGAGGAGGAATCATGAAAGGCAATTTTCCACTGAAAAAGTTTATCTTAGTTCTATTCCTCATTATCTTCAGCTTGGCCTTCGCCATGGTTAGTATGGCCGAAGCTGTTGATCAGAAGACTGCGGCCCAACCTCAACAAACTACTTCAGGTAAACGAGAATATACGCCTGAAGAATTCCACAAGGCGATTTTAGAAGGGGTTGAGAAGGCCTTGGTGAAGACCAAGCAGGAAAAATTTATCGAAATTACCAGAGAGCTTTTGAATAAGGAGAAAGAATATAAATTGCAGGCCTTATCTCTAGAGAGAGAACGGGAACAGCTGAGTTTGAATAAACGAGAATTTGAAAAAAAAATACAGACCTTCTATTCCGTTCAACAGAAGATATTGGGATGTTTGGAGGCACAAGACAATTTACGGGATAAAAGAATTGATCATATGGTCGATGTCGTTTCAAGCATGAAACCCGACAATGCTGCTCAGATGCTATCCGTGCAAGAGGTTGAGCTTGCCGTTTCTATCCTCGGTAAACTGGAGGCCGCGAAGGTTTCCAAGATTTTTAATTTAATGGACAAGGAAATATCTGCCCGGCTTCAAAAACAATACATGAATATGAAAAAATAGACACAATGCGTAACGTAGCTGCAAATCTATCGCCTGATCTCCTTGGACTCCTACTTCAAAGTAGTAGTTTGGCCCGTGCTAAGGCAGGGCAAGCGACTTCGGAGCTAGAAGCTTTTCAAACAAATGGCAATGGGGGAGAGGGGCCAGATAAGCTTATTGATAATCTCAAAGATAATTTGGGCGAAGGTTTTGGCGATATCCTTTCCATGCTTACTTTTGGTCAGGCTCAGGGACAGAATCAGGACGAGGTCGGTCAAATCAATAATGATAATAATGACAAGATAGCTATTCCCAATTCAGATAATGCTCTCGCGGAGATCTTAGCATCTATTGATTTTTCACAAGCACAGACAAGTGCTCCTGCATGGCCAATTCAAAAAAATATCGCACGTATGGAGCGCGAGCTTAGGCCCGCCAACAATGTGCAGGATGTGAAGGGTGCCGAAGTACAGGGTGTCGAAGCACAGGGAATGGCGAATACTGGTGTAAGTAGAATGCGATCGCCGATCTTGCAAGACTCTGGTGTAGACTTGCAAACAATTCTTACTCAGGCAAGGCCAAAAGTTGCCATGACAATGACAAATTCGGCACAGACACGGTCAATGGTTGAATCGTCGGCAACGGCACCAATCGAAGAAGATGCTATGGAGATGAGTCTACTCAAGCGAGACGTTGAGCAATCACCCATAGTCCCTGGCAAACTTACGGCCAAAACCAAGGGTCTCTTAACGGGGAGTGATTTTGTCGGACTTAAGACTGGCTTCGAGCAAAATCAGTTAGAGTCAGGACGTCAAAGTACCCTAGATATGAAGAGGCCAATTCCCGCACTCTATCAAGCTGAACAAAACAAAATGATGAATAGTGCGGCCAGCAAAAAGCAAAATGGGTCTGATGATGGCCATTTAATTCTAGCTAACAAGTCTGTCGAAATGCCTCTAGCTGCGGGGAGTGCTTTCGAGAAAGACTTGAATGTTCAACGTTTTGAAAATGGCTTGAAGTCCGTAAATATGAAAGGGCATGTAGATTTGAAGACTGGCCCAAGTCTCGATACTAAAGTTCAAGATGTAGTGGGAAAAATTAGCGATTATATTGTACAAGCAAAATTCGACAAAAATAACTCCCTGGACGTCACTTTACGTCACAATGATCTTGGACAATTCCAAATGAAAGTGAGTAAAGCGGTGGATGGCCCAGGGCTTGATATTATGATTCGACCACATTCGATGGAGTCTCAGCGCTTTTTTGCCGATAATCAACAATCACTGGTAAAGAATTTAGGTGAGTCAGGTTTAAAAATCCTGGATTTTAAAATCAGTTCTCCCTTTACTTCTTCCTTTTCCGGCAATCAAGTATTCGGTGAGGGCAAATCGGATAATTCGAACAGTGGGTTCGCTGGTACGCGCCAAGATTCCCACAATTTTCAATCTAATTCCAATAACAATGAACAGCATGATAGCGAACGACGAAGACAATTGTGGGAACAAGCACGAGAGAGGTTAGAAAGACAATATGCCTGAAATTGGACGAACCAATTCAGAAACGATCAATCCTTTCGCCGAGGTTGGCATCGCACCTCGACGTGCGATGACTGGCAACAATGAAAAGAAGGCCGTAGGCGATGAACTAAATAGTATGGCCGGAAATAAAGTCCAATCTGGGGTCAAATTTGTTGATGGGAAAAAGCATAACCAGTTAGGCCAAAATGAGTTTATGAAATTGTTAACGGTTCAACTGGCCAATCAGGACCCCATGAATCCCGTCGATCAGAAAAAACTCAGTGGTGACCTGGCTCAATTTTCACAACTGGAACAACTCACCAATATGAATAGCAAGTTGGACAAGCTAGGAAGCAATGCTTCGCCGGAGCTCAAGTATTACGGGGCAAGTTTTTTGGGTAAGAAAGTCGCCACAAAAGGGACAACCATCGATTATAAAGGTGAAGGAACCCCCATCAGGATTCCATTTGAATTGCCCCAGATTGGAAAAAATGTGATTGCGCGTATTTCAGATGAAAAAGGCCAGTTGATTGGAGAAATTCCGGCCCAGAATCTGCCGGCGGGCCCCAACACCTTGACTTGGAGTGGCCGTGCCTTAGATGGACAAGATGCCGGGAAAGGAATGTATAAAGTTGCCGTTATTGCTTTTGATGAGATGGGAACTAAATTTGACGCTAAAACAAAAACAGAAGGTATGGTAACGGGTGTGAATTTTGATGAGGGCGAAACGGTTTTGGAAGTTGATTCCAATCGGAGAGTTTTTCTGAGAGATGTTGAGAGTTTCAGTCTCGGTGATGCACCCAAAATTCCAGTGAATAAGGCAATGGCCCAAAAATATGTCAGTGCAGAGGAGGCGGCCAAGCCATGAGTACGATTCGCCCAGAAGCGCAACTAAAGGCCTTAAAAGCGTATGGTGCAACCGCTGGTACCACCGTGACATCGCCGCCTGAGGTGGCACGAGAGGGTGGCAAGGAATTCCGTTCTGCCCTTCGGGATCTTTTGCAGGGTGAAGCAGAAAATGTTGGGATGAAATTGTCTGGCCA
>CAYHRT010000139.1:0-10640 GCA_964359085.1 uncultured Bdellovibrio sp.
ATCAGGTGGTACCCATTGAGGAAATTGGCCGGTACCCTTTCAGGAAATTCGGCAGAAAGACGTATCGACAATGTATTTTGCTTGGCTTTTTGCAACTGTTGTTGAATGTTTGGAAATCTTTCATGCGATAAATTTTTAATCATAAAGACGTTCTTTTCACCATAGACTAAACAAAACTCATGAGTACTTTTTATTTTGACTGAAGCTGAAATCTCACTCTTTAGGAATGTCTTCAGTTTTTCTATTTTTTTACTGTTAATTGAGATTGGGCAAGAACTCACGAATCGAAAAGGCTGATAGCTTAGTCGTGAGCCATCCGACGCCATTATGTGATTATTTTCCATGTGAACCATTAGCAATTTTTGCCTTGTTTCGTCTTTGCATAGCGAGTGACATATTCGCTGTAATGCTGTCAAAAAATTGCGTCTTGGAATGATGGAATGATTAAATTTGTCGATTGCAATCTTCATCGTTTTAAAGGCGGTTAAAAATCCTCGCTCATCTCCATTGGAGGCTTGAATCTCCAAGTCGGGGTGTTCGGCGGAGCTGAAATGTGCTTTTTCTTTAGTTAGCGTAATCTCAATGCTTTTTACGTTTTCAAAAGATTTCAATAGAGAGGATGTTATTTTTAAGTTAATGAGAGTCATTGCGCTTTGATCTGTTTGAATTGGAAGACAGGGTAATGATTGATACAGAAAAACTTCACAGTCGTATGTAATGAGTTTTAGTTGATTGTTTTCAAATAGAAACAAAATGCTTTTGTAGATGGCTTCACCTCGTTGACCACCAACAGCAATTTTTGCCAGGTTTAGCGTTTTGAGTAAATCTTTGGCGTTGACTCTAAGCTTCATTTTAACCTGCTGGAGTTGAAGTTTTTCACCTGCACATCTGCACAATATCCGATGGGCCTTGTAAATGAAGGCTTATGGTGTTGTAGGTGTTTTGAATTGAATATCTGCACAAATCTGCACACAAGATCAGATGCTGGTTCCCCTGATTGGATTGGGAGCAACGATGGAACCTGAATAATGAGTGAAACGGTGCTTTTTTAGTGAAGTTGGTTCCCGATAATAATGGCAATGATTTCATGGTGATAGCCTCACGCTGACATCTCCATGATCGCGGTTCGAAAATCATCTATGAGGGCGCACCAATATAATTATCACTTTTTGGTCTTTGTATGCTTTTGGGTAGGCTTATGGCCAATCCCAATGACATAATATTCTTTGCTGATAGTTCTTGTGCCATGAGGACGCAAGAAATGAAACTGTTCAAAAAGGGTTTTTTGTTTTCGCAAAAAATCTTGTGCTATCTGACTCTCAAATAACTTAACCACAAGCTTGCCTTGGGGCTTCAGAAAGGTCGGGAGTAATTCAAAAATACCTTCAACTAGATTCAAACTGCGTATTTGATCGACAGATTTCACACCAGTGGTATTGGGGGCCATATCAGATAATAAAACATCAACCTTCTTTTCAAGACCAATTTCTTGTAAGTCTTTCAGATCAAAAAAATCAGCTTTAAAAAGCGTTACATTTTTCAAAGAAGATAATTTATTATTGATCTCTTGTAGATCAATGCCAATAATACGCCCCTCTTCTCCAATTTGCTCACTTGTATATTGAATCCAAGAACCAGGGTAATATCCCAGGTCCAAAACTAACGATCCTTTTTTTAGAATTTTATATTTGGCATCGATTTCTTCCAATTTATAGATTGATCGAGCAAGATAATTTTCTTTTTTTGCTTTCTTGTAATAATAATCTTTTACTTTAAAGGTCATAATTTAAAAAAATCAGCTATAATGGGGAACAGGTCGGGTAGACACCATGTCATTGGCGCTGAATATCTTATGGTATTAAAAGATTCCATCGGTTTTGTCTTGTGAAATAATCGTATTTTTTGTTGCTGGCACTCGATTGTGCCACCCGCGATATCCCAAAGATTCTTTCCCTTAAGGGTAATGACGAAGTCACAATGATTGCTCGCCAAAAGGAACAACTTGAAAGCGATGCTTCCAACGGGAAAAAGTTCAATGTCATCATTATTCTTGAAATTATGATAGAGGCCAGCATCCCATTCACTTCTCGAAACAAGACCAAGTAATTTTCCTGGAGTTCGAGACGGAATTTTGAATTTGTCTATGACAGGATTAAATACCCATCCCCAATTGGTAGGGGAATCAATGAGAGGTGATTCCATGAAGGCCAGAGATAGTGCGTATTCGGGGAGGCCACGTACAAATTCTTTAGTTCCATCAATCGGGTCTAGAATGAACATGGGATAATGCATCTGCTTGTCATCTTCTTCTTCGCTCAATAAGTGGATATTTTGGATAGTAGAAAATTTCTTTATTTCTTGAGAAAGAATGATGTCAAGTTCGGTGACCAGTTCCTTCCCGGTCTTTTCATGCACACGGGGATTTATATGGAGGGCAAATAAACTTTTAACTTGCGTTAGTAACAGGGAAAAAGCGGTAGGCAAAGTCATTTATTGTCCATAGGTAGAACACCATTATTAATTAACTATTAATAAATTTAATAAAAATCTTTATTCTTCCCTCAAAGTGAGAGTCGAGGAGACAAATTAAAATATAGAGGAGATAGATGATATTTCGTTTCGAACGCACTCTTGCCATTGTTTGAAATACCAATTCGAGAGGGATTAATGAAAAAACAGTTACGGCGGCCATAATGACTAAAGTTCCGCCAATGGATGGACCTAGAAATTTAGATGAGGCGAACAAGACAAGGATGCATAGTACAAACTGAACCAATTTTTCACGCGGAATATGAAATGATTTAAAGATTATCTTCTGGTCCGCCAGTATTTTAGCGATCGCCAGCGGTAAGCCGATCCAGCTTAGAGTAAAGAAAGCTTTGCGTTCTAAAATATCAAAGACCTCAGAAAAAAAGTTAAAACTTCGATAGGTTGCTACATTCGCGAAGTCCTTAAAAACAAGAACGAGAATAATCAAAACTATGCCAATTAAATTATATTTTAAAAATTGCTTTCTAAACCAAAATGTTTTTTCATTCAAAAATTGCAGAAGTAAGATGCATAACCCTACGCCATATACAGAAAGATTTTTCGCATCAAAAATAGCCAACAAGAAACCTATCATTCCGAAGAAAAGGCCTGAGCGGTAGGAGGCACTTTTAATCGCCCACATCATCGACCAAACAAAGAAAATACCGATACTAGCTTGGATGCATGCAGGATAATTATTAAATAGGAATTTTGAAAACGACCAAGATGACAGTAGGGCAAATACTCCCAAGAGGCCCAGTCTTCTGCACAAAAAATATCGTAATAGGCCATAAAACGTGAGTAAAAAAAGGCCAAAGACTACGAAATAAAAGTGCATACCAAGCGCAACCCGAAAGAGGTCTGGATATTTTCTAAAAGGCAAATAATTCATGCTTAAAAAGGACCAAAAGAAATTTGAAATCCTTTCATCAGGATCAAAATACAGTTTCAGCGCATCGTAGTTGTCGAGTTTAGGGAGACCAGGAAATGAAATGATGAAGACTAAGATTACAAGAAATAATACGGTTTTTTCAAATGAGTCGAGATATTTATATTCAGAAAAATTTGATGAGACAGACTCTTGAATGATCTTTCCTCTGCTTGGCCATGAGTAAAAAAGTCCAAGGATGGCCCATGTAACCCAAAACGAATTATAGCTCCATTTGTAAGGCAATAAGGCCAGTAAGTTGAAGTAAAAAATTGCGAATGTCATACCCAGGATAAGTCGGTAGATGATCCTGTCGATGGAGGAATTGACTCTAAAATAGATTTTCAATCGGTGGTCGATCTCTTTTCCGAGCAAAAACCATTGCGCCCCCATAAAGGCGATGTAGAGAAGCATAAGGAGCATTAAATATATTTGATTTAGTTCAGCCGTTTTCTGTATCCAGATAGGAAATAAGAGAAAAGAAAAATACGTAACCAATCGATATAAAAAGAACTTAGACTTTAAATACAAAATACCCGATTTATTTCCTAAAGTTTCTTCCATGGATACCCGACAATATTAGTACCAAACCAAAAAATGCAAACCTAATCTCGAGGGCCGGTCAAGTATCTTGACCGGCCCCTTTATTTTAAAGCATTTATTGTCGATTGCGCCCCTTTTTTTAATATTTTTTTGCAATTTCTGACAGTTATTTCAGCGCGAGGGCCAGGACTGCATGGGTTCTATGGAAGTGTTTTTTGCCTAGAACAAGAATAAATTAGTGCTTCGTGCTACTTTATACCTAACGAGATCATAGGATGTGATCTCTCAAATTGAACAAGGAAGTTCTAACCTTTGGGCATTTCATTTGGTTCCATTAACACAGGTCTTCCAAAAGACATTGTCAATCAGCTGATTGAAGCAGAGCGAATTCCCATTAATAAAATGGAGGAGAGGAAAGGCAAGATTGTTGAGAAGCGCAAAATCCTGGAAAATTTAATTGCCCTTGTAAATAAAATCAAGGAAGAAGTTCAGAAAACACAAGGTGCAAAAAATCTTCGAGAACTTAAAGTTGAAACGAATAATAACTATATCAGTGTCGATCTAGATAAAAATGTCGCCAAGCCTGGAAATAACCAAATTGAAGTTTTGGAATTGGCGCAAAAGTCGTCGGCACTCAGCTCTGGGTTTCCAGATAGAAATGAGTCATATGTCGGTGTTGGCTATATTGAATATGAAACACCAAGTGGCGAGAGCCGCGAAGTGTACATCGACCCTGAAAATTCTACCCTTGATGGTATCGCACGCCTAATCAATAGCGACGAATCGAGTGGCTTGTCTGCCACCGTTATTAATGATGGTTCTGGCTCAGATAAACCCTATCGATTGGCCTTAAGTGTGAGTGGAACAGGCGCAGCCAATGTGGCCAAATTTCCATATTTCTATTTTATTGATGGTGATTATGACATGTATCTTGAACATGAGAGAGCGGCAAGCAACGCAAAAATTAAATTTAACGGTTTCGAAATCGAATATCCCTCCAATAAAATTGATGACCTCATCCCAGGGGTGGTGATTAATCTCAAAAAGGCCAAGCCAGGCGAGGAGTTTAGTATTGATATTACAGAAGATATTCAAGCGGTTGCTCTTAAAATAAATAACTTCATCGAAAGTTTAAACGCAGTTCTGAGCTTTATTAAGCAGCAAAATACGTTGGATCAAGCATCTGATACATCGCGAACACTCGGTGGGGATAGCGTTTTGCAATCGCTTGAAAGCAGACTAAGAGGAATGGTTTTTGAAGATGTGATTACTTCTCAGGGCTATCATAGAATTGGTGATTTAGGGATTTCCTTTCAACGGACGGGCCTTTTGCGTATGGATAATAAGAGATTTGAAAATTTCCTTGCAAAAGATTTTGAACTTGTTACTGAAATTTTAGTTGGTCGATATGACCCTGTAACGAAGACGAAAACTCCAGGGTTTATAGATGATGCACACAGAGTAGTGGAGACTGTTCTGCGTACTCCTGATGGGCTTCTTCAATCGCGCAGCAAAACATTTCAAAGTAATATTGATCAGATTGACCGGCGAATAGCACAGAAGAATCGATTCCTCGAACAAAAAGAAAAAAATCTAAAAGAGAAATTTTCTAGACTTGAAACAACAATAGCTAAAATTAAAAATCAAGGAGCGGGACTAGCGGCCATGGGTAATGGGGCCAGCGCAGTCACACAGCTCGGATAAACTTAGGAGGTCATAATGTCTTACGGGTTTAGTGCTTACAAAAAAACAAGTGTACATACTGCAAGCAAGGAGCAAGTTTTATTGATGCTCTATCAGGCAGCTATTAAGAACTGCAAGAAAGCAATTGAGGCCATTGAGAATAAGGATTTGGCAAAAAAGGGTGAATATGTTGGCAAGCTTCAAGATATTGTTATCGAGTTAAACAATAGCTTGGATTTTGAAGTGGGAGGCAAAGTGGCCCAAGAACTTGCCGCGCTCTACGATTACCTCCTGTATGCCAGCACTCAAGCCAATATTAAAATTGAAACTGCTCCGATGCTTGGCTGCCTAAATGTTTTGAATACATTATATGATGGTTGGGTTGAGGCGATTAAATCAATAAAAGGTGCTCCAGCACCGACAAAGGCGCCACCATCAGAAGCAAAAGAGTGATATGCCATTGGAATTGGAAGTCTTGATCAATAAAGCAATCAGCAAAGCTGAAAAGGTGTTGTCATCTACTGAGGGAACTGTTGACTTAGATGGCTCTCTTCGTGAACTCGAGAATTTTATTCGATTAGTAAATGTTATTGCAAAACAGGCCAGCTTAACCCAGAGGAATCAGGACCTTTTTAAGATTCATTATCAGGAGATCTATGCATTATATGACAAAATTACTCTATATCTATCGCAGCAGCGACAGCTACTAAGCAAGGAGTTGAAAATACATCGTAAAAACCAAGAGGCAATCAAAAGTTATTCAGGAGAAATCTAGAATTTGTCGGTCATGTTTGACTGTGCCGATTTCTCTAGTAGAATTTATGGGTGGTCAATGATTGACCATTTTTGCCATGGAAGGTAAGCGGATGCACCAACAATTTCTAAGTGACAATAACAATCTTACAATAAAATACTCAAAAACAAATCTTCCAGTTCCTGTTTTGAGGGGAGTTCAACTTCACTCACTTTATGATCCAGTAAAAGAAGCTGAAAATTTTATTTCGATAAATTTCGAGCCATTGCGAGGCAAAAATAATTTGCTGATTTTTGGACTTGGTTTTAGCTATCACATTACGGCGCTTGCCAAAAAACTAAATGATGAAGGACAGCAGACCAGTATAATGGTGATAGAGCCTGAGGAAAAAATTTATCAAAAATATTTGGAGATTGTTGGGCCAGGTTCCTTCAAGGTAATAGCTGGCAGGTCAGTCTCAGAGTTGTATCAAGATCAAAACTTTATTGAATTTTTGTGCAAAAAACCTGGAATTATAAGACATCCAGCTTCCTTTAATTTGCATGTGGAATATTACAAGGCGCTTCTTTCACATCGGGCCACCAACACCGTGGCAGAATTAAGGGCAATATGTAATCTCGAAAAAAATAGCAATTTAGAAGTTCTCTTGCGAGGTTTTGCTCCAGAGACACATCTTTTTGAAATCGCAAAATATGACATTCTTGAACTGGATTTCTTTCTTATTGAAATGCTGAATGCAATGAGTTCAACAGTTAAAGAGATACGATAAAGAGAGTCGATCATGAAAAGAATTCTAATAATCAATCTGCGACGTTTTGGTGACATATTCTATAGCGCTCCGGTTATCGGAGGTTTATTAGAAAAATATCCAACGGCCGAGATTTCATATCTGACCTATCAAGAGTCTGTGCGTGCTGCCCGTGTATTTTCTCAACTTAATAATCTATTTACAATAGATCGTGAAAAAATTGGTATTTTATTGAAAGGTGGGCCATTTTCACTTGCGCATGCATTTAGGGAACTTCGGAATTGTTTGCAGGAGGTAGGGTTTGATTGGGACCTTATTGTAAATGTGTCCAACTGTTCCGTGTCGGCATATCTTACGTCATATTTATCGCAATCCAAAGAGAACTATAAGGGTGTGCGCTATAATTGCAAGGGAGTTTTAGAGTTTTCAGATGATTGGATAGCTTGGGCCAACGAACTCATGGTGGATCTAACTCTGACGCCCTACAGTTACATGGAAATTTTTCACAAGTCACTGGCCCTTAATCCCATTTCTCAATCGCAAGTTAAACTGGTACTTAGTGAGGAACATGAAAATAGTACTCGCAAGGTATTTTCAAAGTTACTTGAATTTCGTGCCACTGATTCTATTTATGTTGTGGCCATGCAACTTTCAGCATCAACCTCCGAAAAGTCTGCCAGCTTTGAGGAGGCCAAGGAAATAATTCAAAGCATCTTCGAACATCCAAATTTATATCCAGTACTGCTTGTTGGTCCCTCTGAAGACGAACGAGCATGTGCCAAGGCGCTTAATGCTGTTCTAGAAAACTCGCTCTTTGTGGTTGATTCAGATTTTATTGGACTCAATAGTGTCCTGAATTCTGTCGATCTATTGTTAACGGTGGATACGTCAATTAAACACCTCGCTGCCATTCAGAACACGAAAATGCTTGAATTGCATTTTAATCCCAATTTACTTTTTAAAATGCCAGCGAATTCAGGTTCCCAAATAGTGCTCATTGACCGATTGAAAGTAGCTGGGGATTTTACCTCTTGTGCGCAGTTTATTGCTGAGAGCTGCTCAAATCGGTTGCAAGGGGTCTCTTTGTCAGGAACTGCACCGCTTGGAGTATCTCTGTTTGAGTATGCGCTTGATCGTGGCTTTGCACTTCTTAAGACGAGTTCGCAAGAAATTCGTGAGATGCACGCCTATTATTCGTATCATAGGGCCTGTGTCGCTCTTGCTTTAGAAATTAAATTGCAGCCCCTTCTGTATAATGTTTCGAAAGAACTTTTAACTGAATACCGCGAGATTTTATCCAATATTCTTAAAGCCTATAGAGAAATAAATCAGAATGGCGAGACATCGGCCAGCAAGATCTTTAAAGTTCTTAATGATCTGGAACCTACTAATTATGGTATGTCTCCCTTTAAAACTCTTCTTGTAGTTCGAAAGGCCCAAACACTATCTAAGTTTTCGAATGATATAGAATACAATCGAAATATATTTAAAGATTTTCTCATGAGTCTCAAAGATGAATTTGCTGAATTAAAACAACAGATTGTCACTAAGCAAGAGGACGCTCCTGCTACTGATCGTAGCATCTCGACGCGTTCGCGAGGGGAATATGAAATTTGATGAATTTCACCAAACAATAACGGGAATACTACAGAAAGTTAAAGCACAAGAGGATATGACCAATGAAGAGATGGTTGCCCTGCTTTTGCAACAACTTTTGGAAGAGGAAAATGTTCCAAAATCAAACTAGTAGTGACCTGGTCACTGATAAGACAAAAGTTCTTATAATTCAGCTTGCACGGTTTGGCGATATTGTGCAAACGTGCAAAGCGGTTGAAAGGGCCAAGACCAAAAATCCGAACAGCGTATTTTATTTTTTAGGCCGCCGAAAATTTACCAGAGGACTAACTTTCCTTCTAAAGCAAACCTTTGTCGAAATCTTTGAATTACCAGAGGCCAAGGAATTTCTTTCGTGTGAAGGTGTTGATCTTGAAAATTTTAAATCCTTTCTTGATCAAGTTAACTCATTTGAGTTTGATGAGACAATCAATCTCACCTTTTCTAATACTTCTAGCATGATAACTGCGGTAATAAATTCTAAGATAAAAAAAGGGATCTATCGGGACAGAAAGGGTGTTCAAGTATTTAGTGATTCTTGGACATGTTATGTCCATTCCTGTGTATTGACCGGGGCCTTTAATCTTCTTAATCTCGTTGATCTTTTTGTCGGAATTATTACTGGTACCATTTCAGGAAATCCCACTGATCCTATCACGCGATTAATGCCACTAAAAGAAGGCGAAGAGAAGCATGTTTTTATTCACCCTTTTGCTAGTCATAGTAAGAAATTTTGGTCCCCAGACCGCTGGTGTGAGTTTTTTTTCAAATTATTGCGTGATGTTCCTGATGTGTTAGTCCATGTGCTGGGCGCTCCATCAGAAATAGATTCTGGTCAAAAGATATTAAATCATCCTCTTCTGAAAAGTTTTTCCAATCGAATCATTTCTCATGTTGGGATGATTGAGATCTCACAGATACCTGGCTTGTGTGAAAAAGCATCACTTTTTATCGGTCATGATAGCATGATCGGACATCTTGTAAGTAGATCAAATATTCCATCGATTACTCTTGCGCTTGGACCTGTCAGGGCCGAAGAAACAGTGCCATATTCCCCCTATGCCCTAACGATCTATCCACGGACTAAATGTTTCCCATGTACTGTTGAGCACGGTTGTGACTTTTACCAATGTCACTATGATTTGATGGTTAATTCACTCGCCGGCTTGGTTAAAGATTTTTTTAATGTACCTGAGATGTTTTCAACAACGGATGGGTGGTGTTTTAGCTCGGCCCTCAATGATTGCAATGTTAATATTGCAGTTTCGAGCATGAAGGACGGATGGGCATTTACAAATCTCAAAAATGACAGCGCACTTTCCTTTGATGAAGTTTTAAAAATATTTTATCGAATGACCTTTTTGAAAATAATTGATGACATTGACGTTATAGATAAATTTCCCTTGATCCATCCTGAAGAAATACAATTGTATATAAACTTTAAAGTGACTTTGCATAAAGCGCTTGAACTTATCACCTTTGGTGAAATATTTTCGAGTCAAATCCTCAGTGAGTTGTGCGCTCCTGCTCCCTCAGCGAATGCGCTTCAGCCTCTCGCACAAAAGATAAACGAAATAGAAGGGCTCCTTGTGATGTTCACGAATTCACGTCCCGGACTCATGCCACTCACGCATTACATCACGTCATCATATTCTTCTCAGCCCGATGATAATATTCTGGTACAGGCCAATATTACAATGAAGGCCTTTATTGAAGGAAAATTATTGTGTCATGTCCTTATAGAATTGACAGAAGCGATTATAGACCATCAGGTAAAATTACAACCAGTATTGGAGAAATAATATGGCCCATATTTTTATTAATAACCAAGTTGTCCCTGA
>CAYHRT010000140.1:0-4488 GCA_964359085.1 uncultured Bdellovibrio sp.
AATTTCGAGGAAAGTGTGGGGAGCGCCCTTGACGCTTTTTTTCATTGCTAGTGCATTATTTGGCTTCGGAATGTCCTTCTTAGGCGTCTTGATGAATTTGCGTCTTGCGGACGTGGGAATGTCGAAATCCTTAATCGGCGATATCCAAAGTGCCGCAGCGTTTGGGACGGTCCTGGTTGCTTTGCCTGCGGCAGTCCTCTTTGACAGGATCTCAACCCGATCTTTATTGGTGGCCACAACAATTGTCAGTGCTATCGGTTTCGCCATTCTGGCACTTGGCTTCGATGCACGCCTCCTCTTTTTTGCATCGTTTGTCATGGGTGCCGCTTCTGCTGTCCACGGAGTCATTGCGGCACCGTTCCTCATGCGCCACGCGGGGGAAAGGGCCCGCTCCGATGCCTTTGGCCTCAATTATGGAATCGAAGTCGCAGCTGGTATCTTAGGCACTCTGGTCGCCGGCTGGTTGCCGATTTTCCTTGTGAATCGCTTGATCAGAGGAGATTCCGCTGCCATGCTTGTGGGTGCAATCTCAATTTTGTTAGCGGCCATCCCCTATTACGCCACTGGAGATGTCCGAGATGCAGATGGATCTTCGCAGCCTATTAGTTCCTATCTATTCAATCGAAACCTGCCCCGATTCCTTAAAATAATTGTGCCCGATATTTTGATTGGCTTCGGCGCAGGAATTACTATTCCTTTTTTGAATCTCTATTTGAAGGAGCGCTTTCATCTCGATACAGGAACGATTGGCACAGCTCTCGCGGTTTCCAATGGGCTGATGCTCCTTGGCATTTTAGCGGGGCCGCCGATGGGCCGGCGTTTTGGTCTGCTAAGGACTGTCGCTGGAAGCCAGCTTCTTTCTATTCCGTTCATGGTACTACTTGCCCTGACTTACGATATCAGAGTCGCCGTGATTTGCTTGATCGCTCGATCGGCCCTCATGAACATGAGTCATCCATTGGCCCGTGCCTTTCAAATGGAATGCATTCCTCCTAAAGACCATGCCACCGTAAACTCGCTTTGCATGTTGGGTTGGAGCGCTACTTGGATGTTCGGCACTTTTATCGGTGGCCGAATTATCGGCGTTGCTGGCTTCACGTTCTCGATCCTTTTTACCTCAGCGGTCTATCTTGTTTCGACGATCAGTTATCTTACACTTTGGGCGCAACCAAAATATTTGGAGGTGGGGCGGAACTAGGGAAATAAATCTGCATAAGTCGAATAAACTACCAATTTGTCCTTCAAAAATGAATGATTATTTCAGCCGCTCTGGCGAGAACGCTTTCATGTGTTTCATTGTGAAATTCAGTGATGCTATCTGTGCCACAGGGCATTTGAGAAAGTAGTTCGGAATTGCTGGTTCCGCTGTGTGGGCAGCTATGCCTATCGAGAGAACAATCCATATTGACGAAATGACGGCAATGGGTGAGATGTTGACCATTCAGTTCATCCGCCAGCCCTCTGGCAAGCTTTCCATTATAGGCACCGAAAAAAAGGTATACAAACGGGACTGCGAAGAAAGGGGCACCATAGCCACTCAAGGGGGAAGCCACGGTGGTAAGATACATTCCGCGAGAGTTAGAGTCCCGCCTTTCCAGATCGCGCCAGGCAACCAAAGTGGCGGCACCCCCTGCAGAATAGGCGATGATTTCCACTTGCTGAAAAGGATGCCGAAGCCGCACTTCCCTAAGAGAGTGTTTGATGAGTGTGACATTTCGATTCAAAGATTTTCTATTGTATATTTTGTGAAAATAAAAACGCACTTTTCTCTGGATGGCGATGTCAAAAGCGGCTGCCCATTGTTCCCCGTTGCCTAACTCAATACCTTGAATAAATAAATAAACGGTTGACTTGTGCGCATTATCGACCTGGTTGTCAAAATCTACCAATGTTTGAGGAGATTTTTTGACTTTTTGAATATACAAACGTGCTTTTGTCCGTGATTCGCTCGGAGCATCTGCCCAGGCAACGGAGGTGAGTATAAACAAGAGGAGGGTCACAACCACGTTCATTTGACTTTCCTCATCGAGATAAAAAAGGAGGCCAAAAGGCCCCCTTGAATTAAAGACTCTTATGCTTTCTTACAAACCACTTTTCTTAAAGGCCTCGATAGATTCCTTTTCCTCAGCTGAAAGAGGGCCAGGGTTCACGTTGCGTGAGGCCCAGGCGGGAGCATTGACCTTGTAATAGTCTGGATTGTCGACGCGACGGCCGTTAATGTTTTCATAAGCACGTACCGCCAAGTCGCCTGAAGTTCCCATCCACCAACGGGTAAACTCTGGTAAGTCAGCGCGTGGAATGATACTCAGTTCGCCCTTGTAATTGAAGGTACCGCGTGTATCGAGAGCGACATTCATTCCCTTAATTGTTTGCAGCGCCTTTTGATATTCTGTAACGTGTTTCAATGCGGGATCGGCAATATTCACTTGTACGGAGGGAACACGCAAGGAGAGTTGTTCAACCACTGCAGCAGCGACTGGGCCTACGGCGATGACCAACTTGGTTTTTCCTTCTTCTAGAATTTGCTTAACCACCTCGGCACGGGCGTCGGCGACGCTTTCATTTAAGGCGATGGCTTTAACTTTATCGATAGATAAATCCATTGTATCCACAGGCAGAGTTCTTAGAATGGCGTAGGAGCGTGTAGCCCCCATGGCGTTCAAGAATGATTGAAGTCGCTGGCCAGCAGCACCAGTTAAGGCACGGCCTGAAAACATGTCGGTGTGGGATACTTGATCGGCGACAACCAACACTTTGGCTTCATTTAAACGTCCGCGGTACACACCACTTGGACCAAAGGATGCATGGGAAGTAACACCCAAACCGGTATAGTCAGCTCCTGCCAATTTAGCGAGAGCTTTTGCAAATGTGCCTGGTCCAGCATCGAACTCGCGACGCATTTCTGTACTTTTTGGTGATTCATAGGGCACATCACCCTTGGCCATTTCTTTAGGGGCGCGGCCCAAAAGATCTTTGGGAGTATCATACTTCACATCGTGAACGGCGGTATCTGAACAGCGACCACCTTCTTTCTTGGTATTGTTATAGCAGCCATTTTTTGAGTAAATCTGAATTGAATCTTGGCCGCGACGGTTCGAGGCGGTTCCATCTTCACCCATGCGGAAAGTTGTACCGTAAGCAAAGTCACGATGGGGGATGGAGGCATGTCCGTAGACAAAATTCTTCGAGAAACTTCTGCTCATGCCAGGGTCGGTGGGGAGGTTGATATTCTTTTTACTGATGAGACCAGCGACAACCGAGGCCTTATTTTGAAAATCGGCCTGAAGTTTATCGGCGGCACCAGCACCACCATTGCGGGCCGAAGCAGCGCCTGGATGGGCAACGCCAATAGCATAGACTCCTTTCAGAGCACCTTGACCTTCACAATATTTAGAATTTAGTAAGGAAGATGTACATTCAGAACCTTGAGAGCGGAACCAGGTGGCGACAGAATCTTTACCGGCCGTTCCCACTCCAATCACTAATTCAACGGTGTCTGAATTGGTCTCAAGCATATAGTTGAAGAGGGCATGACGGTGTTTTACCACGATGCTTTCTTCATCTTGTGCCAACCATAAGAGGCGTTTTTGTTCTGCCACTTTGGCAGCATTAGTACGATCATCATCAAACAACGAATATTGGCCTGTAATGGTATAAACAAAAGTGTTCATGAATAAATATGATCGATCGATACCAATATAGTTGAGCAACTTTTGCATTCTTGTTCCGGTGGAACCAGTAAAAGAGCGATTGGAGACGTTTTCATCCTGGGCACCTTCTTGTCCCACCACAAAAACTTTTACCGAGTTGGGAGTCAAACGACCGCGGTACCACATGGGGCCCATGATCCATCGAAATTTTTCTCCCTGTCCGCCAATAACGGCCTGACCGAAAGCGCGATAGTTAGGTGTCTCAGCAAAAAGATCTGGCCACTTAGAATTTTTCGGAGCTCCTGCATCATATTCAGAGAGATCCCCGCGATTTCCGGCACCTAAGGCCCCTTGCATGAGAGTGAGTGATAATGCACCAAGGACAAGAAGTTTTTTCATAAATATTGGTTCCTATGTTGATGGTTACACAAGTTTTGGTGTCATAATGCCCCACCATGACATTGTGGGCCGTGAATTTCCACCGGCCATGAAAATATTACGCATTCGGCATATCAGCTAACTATCTGAATTCAGAATATTAAAGAATAATGCGCCGCAACGCTTTGGACTTGTAAGAGTATTTTTTTTAAATATTAGCTGGAAAAAAGTTTGTCGAATGGTCTACAAACACCCTAAGGTATTAGGTCAGAATTATTATGGACATAAGGAGAACGCCATGCATCGATTACTCACGAGTGTTATTGCTATCGTGCTTTTTTTGTTTACGTTTGCGGCCTACGCTTTGCCGGCCAGTTTTCGCGTGATGACTTATAATGTAGAAAACTTTTTTGATCATCTCCACGATGTAGGAACTTCAGACTATCAATATCTCCCCCTC
>CAYHRT010000140.1:4498-10575 GCA_964359085.1 uncultured Bdellovibrio sp.
TTCTATATTAAATTAAGAAATCGATAATCAATAATGCTAATCCAGAAGTACAGTCTTACTGTGCCACCCAGACGGGATATTATCGTGAGCGTTGTTTTAAGATGGATTGGAGTGAAGCCGCTTTTCACGCCAAAGCTTTGAATCTTGCGCGTGTTATCAAAGACAGTGGTCCTGAGACTCCCGACATTCTCATTCTTCAGGAAGTTGAAAATATCAATGTTTTGCAAAAATTAGTGGAGTGGGGGCTTGCTAACGAAGGATATCGTGAAATTCTTCTCATTGAAGGCCCAGATCCGCGTGGCATTGATGTCGGCATTATCTCCAAATTTCCTCTGAGTCAGTCGACCAAGTATCATCAGATTGATTTAAGTCCAGTTTATCCCGCACCACAAAAACCTAAGTTGACTCGCGGAATTCTGGAAGCGACTTTTAATGTTCATGGCGTGGATGTGACCATCTTCTCCAATCATTGGCCTTCCCAAAATAATCCCCACGTGACGCGCGTAATTGCCGCCCAGGTCTTTGTCAAGGCCGCTAAAGAGGCACCCGGGTACTTAATCGCGGCCGGTGACTTCAATACAACTGAGGAAGACAGTCCCCATGGGATTAATGAATATCTCTTAAACCCCAATCGTGATCCTATGTTTTGGGACTTCGAAAAAGTTTACTTTGGCGAGCAAATGTCTGGTGATATTGCTCCCCACCGTGGAACCTATGCCTACAAGGGTAAATGGCAGTCGTTGGATCGCTTCTTTCTCTTGAAGCAACAAACCCCCAAAACCACCTTAGGGGCACATCCTGTATGGGATTCTTATCGTGTAGTAAAACACCCCTTTATGCTTGATCAAAAAGGTGAGCCTCAGGAATTCGACGCCGCGACAAAACAAGGTTTCTCTGACCATTTGCCTGTGAGTGTAGAATTTGTCATTCAGTAATACCGCATGTCTTGTTTCTTTTCTTCTCCTGATTTTCTCTCAAGGTCTGAGGGCCCAAAGTAACTATCCAAGCCAATGGTGGGCCCCTGTACCTCGTGATGGGGCCCCTTCCTGGGAAATCCTTCCTCAAGATGCTGGCCCAGGGGAAGTGGTACTCTCGAAGCGCCATGAGCTTGGGGTCTTTAGCAACTTAGGTGAGGCCCACTTTGTTTATGATGGGGTTCGCTACAATTCTGTCGAGGGGTTGTGGCAAATGATGAAGTACCCAGATCCGATGTGGGATCAAGATCCACGCCACAATCTTGCGGTGGGAGTTTGGCCATATACTCGCGAGCAGGTCATGCAGTTAGTTGGTTTCGAATCTAAGAGGGCCGGAGATGAGGCCAATAAGATTTATAAGACCTATGGACTAAGCTTGGTGAGTTATCAAGGCCGCGCCTTCGATTATAAGGATATGGGGCCGGGTTCCGAAATTCATTACCAAATCATTCGTGAGGCCACTCGCCAAAAGATTTTGCAGAATCCTGAGGTAAGGGCCCTTCTAATTAAGACCAAAGGACTCAAACTCATACCTGATCACAATGCTGGTACAGGCAAACCCAAGAGTTATTATTACTGTGATATTCTCATGGATCTGCGCGACCACGAACTCATATAGGTTAATCACTTTTTTTGTTGTAAAAGAATTTCAACTTCGGGCCCAGGTGCAGGAGTGGAATACACTTTAGGTGGAGACGCCTGTTTGAATGCCTGTTGAATTGTGCTCGATCGGATGTGAAAGAAAATGATTGCAGCAATGCTGACAATAATGATCAAGGCAATAATCCAATCTTCTTTTCTTAGCATGGGAAACTTATTAGTATAATTATACTCTATGTTCAAATTTATTCTTATATTTTTATTCGGGCTGTCCTGCCTATCGATAGGGTGTTCGAGCAATTCTTTGCAAACGGGTGAGGAGCGTCCGACGTCAGTTGAAAAAGTGCCAAAGGCCCAAATCACACCACAGCAACAGAAACAGTGCCTCAATGGTGATGGTCAAACCTGTTACCAAATTGGGATGGCATATCAAAAAGCAACAGAAGTAAAGATGGCCTACAATTTTTTTGAAATCGGGTGCAATCTTGATCATGGCGAGAGTTGTTTTGAGGCCGGTAAATTAAAAGAAATTTATAAAGCACCTTTGGAAAGTGAACTCTTTTTTCGTAAGGGATGTCGTTTTAAAAGCGGTGATGCTTGTCTGCAGCTCTCTTTATTGATTGAAGGTCGGAGGAACATTGTAAAACCCGTGGAGATGAGTGAAAAAGAGAAAGAGGAAGAGCACAAAAAAAATGCCGATGAAAATTTGAGTGCCATCTCAGAGCAACGGGAATTTATCGAGTTTGAGGATCGTGAGGGCGATGTTTTATTATTTCTTATCTATGCTTGTGATTACAAGTCCCGAGAAGGTTGTATGCGTCTTGGATTTTATCATGAGGAAAGGTTGGAGCTAGAAAAGGCCTTTTCTTTTTTTCTACGAGCGTGTCGTTTGGATCAAGTTTCCGGTTGTTATAATGCAGGTGTAATCAAAAATAGATTGGGCCAAGAGGCCTTTGGTTTGGAGTACTTTATCTTGGCCTGTGATGAGAAGAATGCTGAATCCTGTTACAGTTTGGCTTCATTTTACGCCAAAAAGCAGCAGATTGAGAAAGGCATGCATTTTCTTGAGAGGGCCTTGATATTTGGCTTTCAGAACTGGGAAGAATTGGAAGATGATGATGATCTTTCCAATCTTCGCGGTCTGCCAAAGTTTGATGAATTAGTGAATGCTGCCAAAAATAAAATCAAACCCTAAAAAGTATTTAGGATTTTCAGTTTTTCGGTCAGGGCACATGAGGCCGGACGTCTGGTATGCAAAAAGACTCCTTGTGATAAATCGATGTTATGGACGGGAAAGCAAGTGGCCTTTGAAACCACTTCACGTGCCAGTGAGAGATTAATTTCTTTGATTCCCTTATACCAATGACCGCTATTATAAAGTAAGGGGCCCATTGAATGATTTGCGATATGCGTGAGAGCAATAAATTGTTTATAGGGATTGCTCGATTGTAAGAAGCGACTAATGTCATTATTGCTATAGGTAATTTTGTCGTCCCATAGCCGGCGAAGGAGTTTTATATTGGTCAACTCGTCATTCCCTTCTAAGGACCATAGATGATCGAGGAGATGATCAATGGTGATTGGTGATAACTGGGTGGTAAGTATCAAATTCAGGCATTGTAAAAAACCACTTGTCTTCTGTTTATTTAAACAAACCTTCTCCAGATCGAGATCGAGAAAAGGATGAGAGATGAGTGCATCAAATCGCAGTTGATCATCCATTGGATGGACAACCACAAGGGGGAAAGATTTTTCCGCCAGAAAAACCAGCCGTTGAATATCACGGTCTGTGAGTTCGGGTTTAAGCAGCAGTGCCTTGGCAGTTTCGTATTCATTTTGTTTGAAATGTTTGCCTTGGAATTCAAATTCTTGAAGTTGCATGCCAATTGAGAGGGGCGTCGAAGTTAGCCAGTGTGAATAGAGGAGCATACCCTGCCAGATTGAGAGAAAATATACGCCTAAGATGACGGCCACCTTTTTCTGGAAAGGACGTGTAAAGGTAAAAGCACGGTCATAGGTGAGGGCCACAAGCATCAGCGCGATGGTGTTAATGGTGGCCACCAAAAGGGCCTTAGAATAGGCCCAGGTGAAGATAAAGATGAAGATAAAGATAAAGATGATAGTTCCTACGGCCCATAAAGAGAGGACGATGTTCAAGATTTTTCCTAAGGCCTTACCATTTTTGGCCTTCCACCATTTGTGCCATTCTTCCTTGAAACGTTCTTTGGTTATGGGGATAATGCCGGTTCGGAAGGGACCGTAGGGATCGACATTAAAAACAAAACAGAGAAAGAGTGTCAAGAATGTAAGCATGAGGCCGATCATACCGGAACTTAGAAATTCTTCTGTGTAAGAAAGAATGGAAGAATGCATAGAAGAATTCAGGAAATATTCATTATTTACCTGAGATACAGGAATTACCGGATACAGTATTTTTTCCACGATGATAATGGCCACGAAGATGCTGAAAGTTAGGAAGAGCTTGCAAACTTGGAAAATACAATTAAAGGAAAACCATGTGGTTTTTGAGATTGGGGTGTTCATGTACCATTTAGAAATATTTTGCAGAGGATAGGCATAAAAGAAGGTGCCATATAATGTGACTGAAATGGCCCAGTTCAGAAAGAGCATTCTCTCTTTGAGTGAATCGGCCAACGGACCGAGTAGGAATAGACCAAAGCAGATACTGGCGAGAGTCGCGAGTAAGAGCTTCTTAAGATAATCACTTAAATAATATTTAAGCGGCCCGAAGATCATGTCCCATCGCTTTACTCTCGACTTTAGCGTCGGAGGATGTTTGAAAAAAATATTTAAATAGGTCTTCTGCTCCAATATGGATTTGAACATACGAAGTAGTGATGAGGGGAAGAGAAGCTGTAGGACCAACCATGACGCTCATCCATCGCCCCTCACTTCGTAAGCGATCGAGGGGATAAAATTCTGCCTGCTTGAAGCATGTCAGGGCCTCATCTGTTAGAGGATCCGAAACCATAATTTTAGTAAATTGTTGGAAGATCGTGTCGATGGGCGATTTCCAAGCGACGGTCCCAGACTTAAGGATAAGGAGGTCCGATGCTGATGATTCAACTTCATGGATAACATTGGTGGTGAGGAGGATTGTTCCCCCCCGGGCCGTGAAATCACTTAGAAGATTGAGATAGAAGGCACGTGAGTAAGGATCAAGAACCGAAGTGATTTCATCAATGAGTAGCAGCTTGGGCCGTTTTGCTAATTCTGCTAGAAGAATAATCTGCATTTTTTGGCCACGGGAGAGTTTGTGGAATTTTTGCGTCAAATCGATGTTACGTACCTGGGCCATGGCGCATAACCAGGGCAAATCATACAAGGGAAAGAGGGTGGCATAGAATTTTAGAAAGCGCATGAGTGAAGCACTTGGATCATATTCAACTGTTTCTGCCACAAGTCCGATTTGACCGCGAACTGCCGACGGGATGCCATCTTGGTCGTGGTCTTTGCCCAGAAATGACATGGTCCCTGTCGTCGGCCTTTCTAGTCCCATAATCAATCGGAGCACCGTAGATTTGCCCGCACCATTAGGCGCCATGAGGATATAAAAGTGACCTTGGTCGAGGGTGAAAGTCACATCTTCTAAGACATATTTGCTTAGGTATTTTTTACTTAAATGTTGGCAGGAAAAAATGGCCAATGAATACCCCTTAATCTGCCCTCTTATCGTCGCAACATGGGAAGAAGATAATGAGGAATGATAACTGTAACCCTCTGAAAGATGATGTTTGCAAAGGATGAATACCTGAGAACGTGAATCTATCACTCAAATTGATTGGATTAATTCCGATGAGATGACAGTACACCCTCAACTATTTTTGGTTGAGATGGACTTGTGAATCAGGGGCGTTAGACATTGGTATGAGTGAACCGGTAAAAAAAGTTGGGCCAGCACCAGCATCAGGCGCGGAAAACGACGGCAAGATTGGTCTTGAGAAGACCATGCTGTTAAATTTGCAAAAAATGAAGGAATCGGCTTCGGGTGTGATGAAGGCCGAGGACTTGGAATATCCTGATGTTGCCTCTTTAACTTCAACAGCACCACAAACATCGGAAGCTGCGGAAACAAATAATGCCAGTGTTGATCTTGATGATGATCTCCCAGAAGAACTTTTGGGAGATGGTCCCAGTAAAGAGATGGCGGAATCGGAGATAGACGATGACCTACCCGATATTGATGCATTGGCCCTGGATGACGATGTTGATATCTCTGAAATTACCAACAGTATTCCGCTAAATACCAATGAGGAGATTGATCCGCTTGCGAGTGGTTTTGAGATAGATGAGGATACCCTGTCTCACAATATGTCTGCAAATAGCAAAAATTCCGGAAATCAGATTGATGATGATCAAGGTGAAGAAATTGGCGAGGCCACCACCAAACGGGATTTATTGCGTTTAAAACGGAAAGTATCTTTGGAAGAAAAGAAAAGACAGCGTGAGGAAGAGGCAATTCGACAGGAAGAGGAACGTAAG
>CAYHRT010000141.1:0-10536 GCA_964359085.1 uncultured Bdellovibrio sp.
GGAGGATTCATGTCCCCCTCCTCTCTCTCGCCAAATTCGAACTCAATGATAAGTATCGTTTTGAATTCACTTTGAAACTTGTAGACGAAATTAAAGACCGACTTCTAAACTACCAACAATTCCCGACTACAAAGATCGAAGGCAAGTTCAAGGGACGATTTCAATAACATGCTCGCACCGGCGCCGGTGATTTTTTATTTCGCGCGTATGCGGCGGAGCCCATGAACTCCGATTGACTTCAAGGTGGAACACATTGAACACCATACGCTGGCATTAACATCCGGCTCAAGTTCTTTACCCATTCGATGAAGCTGCTCTGTATACCAAGAGATATCTAGAGCGAAGAGACGATCTAAGGCCTTTACTCCCGAACTCACGGGATGGACTTTGCTCTCGATATTGGTTTTTGAGAGCAAACGCCGGGGAAGATCCGGTTCAATCGCCAGCGGTCTGGCCAGACCTATGACGTCAACCTCACCAGATTCGAGGGCATGCTCCATGGCCGATTGGGTACGAAAACCTCCCGTCAACATCAAGGGACATTTTATCACCTTTTTAATATCGGAGGCGTATTGCAAAAAATACGCCTCACGTTTTTTCGTGCTTTCTTTTTGTCCTGTCATCATGACTGGACTCTCATAGGAACCACCCGATAATTCGATCAGGTCCGTGCCTATATCAGAAAGGCCTTTGCACACTGAAATGGCATCCTCATGGGAAAACCCGCCTTTTTGAAAATCAGCGGTGTTAATTTTTACCCCGATTGCGAAAGTTGTACCGACAGCTTCGCGCATAGCTTTATAGATTTCGAGCAAAAAGCGCATGCGATTTTCCAAGGAACCGCCCCATTGGTCTTGACGTTGATTGTGCTTTTCTGACAAAAATTGATTGATGAGATATCCATGAGCAGCATGAATTTGGACACCATGAAAACCGGCCGTTTTGGCTAGGATCGCTGAGTGACTGAAACGATGGATAATTTCTAAAATTTCTTTTTCAGTTAAGGCCCTGGGCGTGGCAAACATGGGACGAATGCCGGGATCGAGCGGAATGGCCGAGGGAGCAACAAGTTTTTTACTTAAAAATTTTGGAACTTGTTTGCCGGGATGGTTGAGTTGCATCCAAAGCGCCATCTTGGTTCCAGAGGTACAAGCAGCCCACTTTTTAAACAGATCTAAGTGTTGATCATTTTCTAAAATGACATTGTTGGGCTCGCCCAGATGATTTTTGTCGATCATCACATTTCCACTGATACAGAGTCCCACTCCGCCGAGCGCCCATCGACGATAAAGATTATAAAAAGCATCTCCAGGTGTGTGATCTTTACTGGCCATGTTCTCACTCATGGCGGATTTGGCCAAGCGGTTGGAGAGAGTGGTGCCACAATATAATTTTAATTCTTGATTGAGTTTCATGCCCCGATAATCACCATAACGTTTGAAAATTGCAAGTTATTAAGTAAACGCATTGGCAGGATTTTCCGGTCCGGCATGCGGTGAAATATTTGAACCGATTAATGGCTGATATGAGCTTCTCGCCATTGAGGGTAAAATAGAAAAGTATGACAATAAATTAATAATATGTTAATTTCCCAGCTCCATTTCATGAGAGGAGCTGCTTTGATTTTGAACGTTGATGATGCCCTTCGAAAAACGCTCGCCTATTTATCTTCTCCAATAGCAGTTCAAAGTCTGGAACGTGATCCCTATTGGCCCAAGTGGGATGGCCCTTGGTGGCATATGCTCCTCTTGCACGAGATGGGTTTGGTTAAAGTGATTCCGTCCACGATTATTGCAAAAATGGTGGAAATTCTTAAAGAGCATTATCTAACAGTATTTCCAATAAAACAGGAAGAGGTTCCAGCAGGGATTGATCCTTACCGACAGCTTGCTTGTCATTGTGCTGTTGGCAGTATTTATCAGGTGCTATTTGATTATGGCATTGAGGTTGATGATGAATTGCCATGGATGAGACCATGGTTTCTGCGCTACCAGTTACCTGATGGTGGATTAAATTGCGATGAACAGGCCTATACCAAACAAACCCCGAAAAGTTCGATTGTTTCGACACTTCCATGCCTGGAGGCTGTACTGTTCTGCCACAAACATCATCTCACTCCCCAAGAAATGGTTTTTCTTGATCGCGGTGCAAACTATTTATTGCGACAGAAACTTTTTCGCAAAGTTTCCTCCGGTGAGGTGATCCGGCAAGATTGGCGAGAAATAAAATTCCCGCGCTTTTACGAATATGACTTTTTACGTGGTTTTTATTTTTTGGCCAAGTGGCGCGAACAATCGGGACTACCAATTCCAGATGAGTTGGTGGAAGAAGTTGAAATACTGGTGGAACACCAAATGACCAGTGAGGGCCTCAAACTCAAGCGCTACAATCTCTTCGATAAGCGAAGCTACAATCCTGGCACAAATGAGTTTTGGGCATGGGGACTAGCATCCGAGTTTGATTTGATGAAGGCGGTGAGTTTTGACGGTGCCCCCTGTTCGCCACTCACAAAAAAATGGAACGAAGTGAAACTAAAAACGGCCACGGTGATCGAATCATACGAAACAATCTACAAAAACCCCATAAAGCTCAAAGTTGGCCAATCTGTGAGAATTGAAAAACGCGAGACAAATCCTGAATGGTTAGGCTGGCTCTATTGTAGCGACGAGCATGGCATTGCCGGTTGGGTTTCCGAGAAATATTTAAAAGAGTCGGGACTAACCGCCGTTGTCACTCGGGACTATGATGCAACAGAATTGACTTCAGATGCAGGAGAGCAGCTCAAAATTTATTATCAAGAATCTGGTTGGAGCTGGGCCCGAAACAAAGAGGGTCTCAAGGGGTGGATTCCAACAAAGAATCTGAGAATCTGATCGAGCATCCGTTCTTTTAAGTATCAGTTCCCAGCAGTCTTTTTTAGCTGAAAAATATTTCTATTTTATTTTGTACCCTGCTTTGACCCTCACTTGGGATATCGTCTTCCCAGTCCCCTGCTCGCCCTATTTCTTCACGAAATGAAGAATAACCGCCGAATTTCCCCCTACTGAAATGACATCACTCAGTCCAAATTCTCCCGACAAAGACAGGCCGATTTCCACTTCTGAAAGGGCGTATTTTCCTTTTTGCTCTTCATTTAGCTTCATGGCCTTATGCACCAGCTTGCCCATTTTTCCGATCACTTTCTCAAGGGCCGATTTAAATTTATCACCACGCTTTTTATCAGTTGTCGTAGCTTTTAAGTTTGAAAAGTCTTGCTCTAAACCATCAAGTGATTTTATGCCAGACTTATCCATACCGATCACCACAATGGGCAAATGGCCATGCGCAGATTTTGGCCCAGTCGCCCATGCGGGAATCATGAGAAATAAGAACATCAGAACCACCTGCAATAATTTTATCGTCATTGTCCACCCCTTTTCCTATTCACGTTTTGTGTAATGAAGGACCACGCCTCCCTCAGCACCCACACTCCAGACCAGCAATCCGGCCGATGCCGTGACTCCCAGCCCGATCTCAACCTCATCTAATTGAAAACTTTCCGGCATATCGCCTTCGGCCGTCTCTGAAAGGGCATTGAACATATCGTTGATACCCGTGGAAGCCTGCAAGAATGTTTCCGTAAATTTTTCTTCCCCTAGCTCAGCCAACTTATTTTCTCCATTTGCGACATCAGTGACAGAGACGGAAAACGCCCCTAGCTCACTGGCCATTCCCACTGGCAGTACTGCGAACTTGAGCAAAAAAATACACATCATAAATTTAATTTTCTTCTTCATTCATAAATCCTTAGGCCAATTGTCCATATATCTGTTTGTTCTAGCTACCATCCCAATGTTTGGCTAGTCAAACTTGAAAATAAACCTCTGATAAATATCATAACTGATCAAAGAACATTATCCTGAGAAAAAGTTGGTGGATTTCAACTAGCACATTAACGGGTTACTTCTTGATGTGATAGTGCGCGCGATGCAGATCCCAAGCCAACACGCGGCTACCATCGGGGAATACACAAACTGCGACTTCATCACCTTCTGCATTATAAAACGTGGCGTTTTCACCCTTGAGTTTCTGACAGAGCAGATCAGCAGGATTTTTTCCACCATCGCCAGTATCGATAGCTTGCCTGGGCATGCTTGAGCTGGCAGTTAGGATTTTGGCGGCCTGACAACTACTCTTATGACACGCAGGAGTATCAGACAAATAGCTTCCGTCAGCAGCAACAAAGAACAAAAATTTAACTTTAAGGTCATCATCAGAATATAGGGTGAGTGGTATCTGTGAAGTGGCGAACCCACGCGATAGAAGGGAAACAAAAGTTAGGAGGATAAAAACAAAACGACTAATCATGGTAATTTCTTCCTATAGTCCCTAATGTAGGTGAGTTCTCGCAAAGAATCAAGAATCACTTCGGCGCTCATCCAACCGCTGATTTCGCTGTCCTTTCCCCAGGAGTTTCTAACCTTGATTTCGCATCGATTTTCTGAAGCATTCCATCGCATTCCGGTAAAGACAACGGCATGTTGTTTCTCGCATTTTGGTTTATTACCATCGCCAATTGCCCCACCAAAAATTCCGCCACTGTCGAGACAGATTGTAGCACCCGTACTGTGTTCTTGAATTTTAAACACAGAGCGAAGCGCCTCTATTTTATTGTTACGTGATTTTCCAGAAAGAGTTTCTGTATGAACACCAATATTCTCACGGTCTCTGGGTTTCCAACGGACCGCTGCGCACCCGGGTGGAATCAGAATACTTTTAGCAAACTCACCCTTATCCTTCGCTTTTACCAGCATCTGAAGAATATCTGCTTTGGAGCCAAGGTAGCGATCACTTGTTACTATCGCGAGAAGATCATCCATGAAGCGCTGTATCTCGGGATTCGAACCGGCCGCCAAAGCATCAAATGAGTTATGGCACTGAAGCGCGAGCGGAGTAATCACACGATGCCATTTTTCATAAATATTCATCACTTCTTCGTGCCGACATTTCGCTGCGGTTGAAGCCCCACCAAAAAAAATCGTAATACGACAACCACCACCCTGGTTATAGGGCGCGAGCCTTTCTCTACATACACCTTCATTTAGTCCGCAAAAAATTCCTCCTGCGATAGAATTTCCCTCGCCTGTTTTATTAGCACCTTCATCATTTCCCATCGTCCAAGTACAACGACTCTCGTCTAAAACAGAGAGCATTTGGCGACAGGTGGTTGCGTCTTCGAGGCATCGGTGCTCTTCGAGTAGAGCAGTGCCCGCGAAGGCCCAGCAAAAGCCATGACCATCTTGGTTTCGCACTCCTGGAAAATTCCTGGAATAATCGTATTCGCCGCACTCAGACTGACCGAGAGGTGATTCAGTTGACATGGCTAGATTCAAAAACACTAAAATTACAAAGAGTAGGGCAAGAAGTTGCATGTTTTAATCTCGCAGGATTAATTATACATGCTCCAGCTAGACCGGGTATTTCGTCTTTGTACGGCAATTTATGCTGCTCAAGATGGTTGCATTGAACTAGAGCTATTTTTTCGCGCGCTCTTGCGCCAATTTTGTTAGTGCGGCCTGCATGGTCGACTCTACCTTTTCCGCACAAACACGCACATACTCATCATCGGTCGCAGCACTCTCACCACTGCGCTCGAATGTGATTGGGGCCAGCACCTCTTGGATAATGCGACTTGGCCATGGCAGATAGATTAAGCCAGGGCCGATAACAACTCCCCACGGGAGACATAAAGTGATAGGCCATGTGCCAAGTCTGAGCCATCGACTGGTGCCCAAAAACTTCATGAACCGACGACCGTCGGACAGCACGATAAAAGTCGAATGTGCACCCGCCGTTACAACAGGATAAATAGGGACTCCGGCGCTCAATGCCAGCCTAATGTAACCTCTTCGATTGTTGAAAATGATACGGTCGCGGTCACGATAGGGACGGAGTGCCTCGATATCGCCACCAGGATAGACTAGTACCTTCGAGCCTTGAGCAAGCAACTTCAGGCCATTTTCTTTGCAGGCGCGCACGACACCAAGTGGAAGAACGTATTTCTTTACCAACGGAATTTTGAGAGGAAGATCACCCATCAAGCTATAGGGCACACCCTCAAGACCGTACTTGCGAAAGAGGGTCGCGCCGAGCAAAAATGCCTCGGGTGCCAGAAGGCCAGCATTGTGATTGCCCACAAAGAGACCGGCACCGCATAGAACGCGATCAAGACCACGCACCTCTGCATGAAAATAGGGCCGCACAACAGTGTCGACGAAGGAAGCAATTCGAGCGATAGCTGTTTCGTCGCGATTGTCGAACTGATTCAGGTTATAGACCGATGGGGAGGTATTCTTAAGATAATGTGAAAGGTAAGAATGAACAAGACCCATCTTTGTTGCCCAATAAATTATCTCATAACCTATCCCATCTTTTGTCGCTTGGATAATACACAATTATAAATTGTTAACCTGCAAAATGCGGAAAAGTGTCAAAATTTTTACCACGCGCCAAATTGTCAGTCCGTTGTAATTTCTAAGACCCCAAAATCGCACGGGCAATGAACCCATTGGCCGGCACCAAAGTTGAAGCATCTTCAAGTACATGGGGATGCTTTCCCAAGACCTTTAGTTCATATAGTTCACGCCATTAATTTTTTCTCGCAATAACTGCATCATGTTCGACAACTTTTTGGAGGTAAGGATGACCACCATTAAAATGAAAAAGAGTTTTATTTTTCTCTTATTCGTCTGTTTCTTTGGTTGCGTTAAGCAAGAAATTCCTGAAACTACAAACCCGACACCAGACGTTCCCATTGTGGAAGCTCCAACCCCAATTCAGACGCCTGAACCAGGGCAAGAGGAATTGAATCCCACACCTCCGGTTGTATCTGATGACCCTACACCAGAGCAAGAACCAGAACCTGATTCGAAACCTGTACTTACACCTGAACCAACCCCAGCACCCCGAACTCTTTCCGATCTGTACTGGGAATCGGTCGAGTATCAGGAACCTTACATAAGGGCGATCTATGGCAATAAGGGCAAGGAAGTGCTCCCAAGAAGTTTTAGTCTAAAAGTTACAAAAGACGGCGTGGAAATGTTCACAAAAACTATCGAAGTTACCGATGCTCCAAGCTTTGGAGAAAAACGGGAAATTAAAATACATCTTGATGAACTAAACCGACCGACAGGAAGAACAATATCCTTGGGGCTTACTTTAGATAAGGAAAATTTTGTCGAGGAGGAAATAGAAGATAATAATGTCTCAACCACTTTACTCGCCATTCCCAATTTAGTGCTCCCGGAATTTCGCGCCCTGAGCTTGATCTATGAGGGCAACAGTGTCACTTATAGCTACCAATTCACTCGCCTTCCCAGTGCCTATTTCAACGGCAAAACATTTTCCATCGGCCTATGGGCGGGCGAAGAGTTGCAGTACCAAATCTCCAATCGCCCTGCCGATCGCTATGACGCCGTTCAAGTTATTGTTGGTGTTCCGATTCCCAACCACACAGAGATAATTTCGCAGACCATGCCAATTCCCCAGGCATTCGATGTTTTTCGCGGAAGGGAATACCGCTTCGCCCTTTTGCTCGACCATCGTTATGAAATTTTCGAATCCTACCGCCAAGATAACTGGATCGAAGCACCCTATTTTTTAAATCCTTTACCAGGCCAAAGTAGCGATGAAATGCCCGATCTTGCCATGGTTTCGGCCTACCTTACGATGAACAACACTTACCTTTCCATAAGTGTACGGAATAGTGGTGCCGATGTGACTGTTGGTAGTGGAACACGTTATAAAATCAAAATTGAGCGATGTGGTGGCAGCTATACTTTTGACGCCGGCCAAATTCCCCTAGGAGATATTGTCACTTTCGCCCATTCCACCAGCCTGATGCCTGGCCTTGGCCAAAACTGCAACACACGTTTCATTGTAGATCCAGAAAATCTGTTAAGCGAGCCCAATGAGATGAACAATGTCTTTAACTTTGGCCCGCTTTTCCTTCCCCATCCAAACGGCACAGTTTATCCCGATTTACAGCTACATACCTTGTGGATTCAGCAGTCCCCTTCGTATATTAGTCTGACAGTTTATTATCTTGTGCCACATATGCAAGCAAGCGTCCCGGTGCGTTTTAGAATGGAACGTTGCGGGTATACGGTTTATAGTCGTTACACCATTTTACTCCCAGGCATGAATACCTTTGGACTAGGACTCTATGAAGATGAACTTCCGGCCCGTCGGCGAAGCTGTCTCACCACTATCACCCTCGATCCCGATAACAATATGCGCGAGCGTGATGAAACCAATAATGGCACAACTGGAGATTATTATTTTTACTGATTATGATTGCCGGCACTCCGATACAACCATGGCGGGATAATGGCCACCATTTCCAAATTGGTGGCCATTGTCAACTTCCTATTTATATTGTTTGTTGCTTGCGGCCATCTCGATTCATGCGACTTCTTTTTTTCCAAATTTCTTTTTGCTGTCGTCTGTTTGTCGCATTCACTTTCATTTGCATATAGGTCTGTTCACGTTCAAGTTTTAAATAACTCTTAAAACGGGCCTCATCAAGGCGTCCATCATTTAGCGCCATTTGAATTTGGCATCCAGGTGTTGTTTGATGAGCACAATTACTAAATTGACAACGCCGTTGTAGCTCTTGAATATCGCTAAATAAATCATCCAACCCGGTGCTGTCGCTTTCCCACAATTGAATTTCACGAATTCCCGGTGTATCAATGATGGCGCAACCATTTTCAAGATAAAAAAGGGAGCGAGACGTGGTGGTGTGCCGACCCTTATCGCGTTCTTCACATATTTCCTGTGTCACTTGCACTTCATGCCCTAGAAAAAAGTTGGTCAATGTCGATTTACCAACTCCCGAAGAACCCAAAAGAGCTACGGTTGAATCAGGGCGAAAGTACTTTTTTAATCCTTCCATCGTTTCACTTTGATGAACTGAGACGATATGAACATCAATTTTGGGCGCAACCGCCGTAACTCTTTCCAAGACCTTCTTGATAATTTCTTGATTAACTAAATCGGCCTTCGTGAGTAGGATAACCGGCATGATTCTTCCATCCTTAATCATCACCATAGAACGTTCAAGACGCCTGAGATTCAAATCCATATTTAAGGACGTTAAGTAAAAAACGATCTGCAAATTACTGGCAAGAATCTGTTCGCTATATGCATCTCCGGCTACTTTGCGTGTCAAGTGAGATGTACGCGGTAAAACTTCCTCAATTCGTGCTAAGCAATTATGCGGCTCATAAGAACACATTACATAGTCACCGACAACGGGGAATGCGGATGGTACAATGGCATCATGACGAATTTTTCCACTTAAAACAGCTCGCACTTCTTCATTTTCAATTTTTACTTTATAACTATTTTTTTCTTCGCGCAGAACCCGTGTTTTATAAACATAGTTCTGTCTCTTCATTAAATTTGATGAACTCATTGATAACCTCAAAATAATTTTGCCTACAAAAAATTTGTAGGCAGAGGTCTCCGCTAAAAAATTCTAGATTTTTAAGAAAAAATTAGAACAGAAAAGATGTTTGGAGACCATTGACTATCTTTTTTGATGTTTTTGTTGCAATCATATGGCCTCCTTTTGTGAATAGTTTCTCTGGTGGTAAATGCAATATAACATTTCCATAATAATTGTCAAGAATCGCTTATTTGTGCGGATTTTTTCTTAAATAATTTAAAAGATCCGTCCGAGTGATCATACCAAAAAATGCCTCTTTATGATAAAGAAGAACAACCATTCCTTTCTCAAGTATACTGAAAACATCATTCATCGTCTTGTCTGATTGAACCTTCACAAGATTATTGGTCATCACAGTGCGAACTTTTTCTTTAAAGCCCTTTCCATTTTGTATGGCAGAAAGAAGATCAAACTCATCAATCACACCAATCACATTTTTGTCTTCAATGACAGGCAACTGAGAATATTCATAAATACGCATTCGAGAATGGGCCACCAGAAGAGTGTCTTCTGGATGAATTGACGTTATGGCATTGGTTTCGTGTGTTCTTGTTACCAAATCACGAAGATCATGGTATTTCTCGATGGAAAATAATCCATGGTCCATCAACCAATAGTTATTATACATCTTTGAAAGATATTTATTTCCCGTATCACAGACGAACGTAACAACTCTTTTTGACGTTTTACTTTCTCGACAATAGCGAAGGGCCGCGGCAAGAAGTGTCCCTGTCGAAGACCCTGCTAGGATTCCTTCTTTTGCTAAAAGTTCACGGCAGGTAGAAAAACTTTCTTCATCATTAATCGAATAAGCCTTTTTTGTTCGCGAAAGATCGACAATGGGTGGAACAAAGTCCTCACCAATTCCTTCGACTAACCATGAACCGGCACTCCCAATTGTTCCCTTCATGACATAATCGGCTAAGATGGAACCTTGAGGATCGGCCAAAACAAACTCGGTCGTTGGAGAAGCTTTTAATAAAAAGTGACTCATCCCTGTAATCGTTCCGCCTGATCCAACACCACAAACCACAGTATCAACTTTA
>CAYHRT010000142.1:0-10367 GCA_964359085.1 uncultured Bdellovibrio sp.
GTTTATTTTTTTAGGATTGATCGTGCAGGTGACAGCTCCCACTATTGTCAGCTTTTTGTATGGCCCACAATTTCATGAAGCAGCAGGCCCACTGGTTATCCATATTTATTCAGGAATGGCGGTGGCCATGGGAAGTATTTTTTCACATAAATTTGTTTTAGATAAAACTACTATTTATAGTTTTTGGGGAAGCGTTGCTGGGGCATTGTCCAATATTGGTTTGAATATGCTCTTGATTCCCTACTATGGGATGGTTGGGGCAGCCATGGCGACGCTTATTAGTTATGTAATTCCTGTGTTCATCGTCACCTTCTTTTGTGACAGATCTGTCGGACGTATTTATCTCCAATCAATTTTTTATTTTGCTCACGTCCTTAAGTTTCTATTTGCAAGAAAGTCTTGATAGGTCTTAGTAATTCCATCTTCAAGCGACGTCTGAGCGGACCATCCGAGATTTCTCATTTTAGTTATGTCGAGGAGCTTTCGAAATGTTCCATCAGGTTTAGAAGGGTCAAAAACAATTTCTCCTTGAAAATGAGTTACTTTTTTGATCATGTGGGCCAAGTCAAAAATACTCACTTCCCTGCCCGTGCCTACATTGATGAAAGGAGCGATGTCGGAGGCATTTTTCTTTTGCATGAGAAAAACGCAGGCATTGGCCAAGTCCTGTGAGAAAAGAAATTCGCGTAAGGGTTTACCTGTTCCCCAGACTGTGACGGATTTTGCATGAGATAATTTGGCCTCATGGAAGCGTCGTAAGAGCATCGGAAGGACATGGGCATCTTCAGAGTGATAGTTATCGTTTGGCCCATAGAGATTCGAAGGCATGACACAAAGATAGTTGGTCTCATACTGACGGTTGAAGGCATTACAAAGTTTGATTCCCGTAATTTTTGCCAAAGCGTAGGGTTCATTGGTGGGTTCAAGCAGGCCTGTCAGAAGGGCATCTTCTGAAATTGGTTGAGGGGCAAATTTGGGATAAATACAACTTGAGCCGAGAAATAATAATTTGGAGGTTTGAAAGTTAAAGCAGGCCTCAAGAACATTATTTTGAATCTTTAGATTGGTGAGTAAGAAATCAACCGGATACGAGGAGTTCGCCAGTATCCCCCCGACTTTAGCGGCGCAGAGAAAAACCCAATCCGGTTTTTGAGTTTTGAAAAAAGCAAATGTCGCCTCTTTATCGGTTAAATCCAACTCAGAGTGACTGCGGGTAATAATTTGACTATATCCATTTTGGGAGAGCTCACGAGAAATGGCGCTCCCAGCGAGTCCGTTATGGCCGGCCAAAAAAATTTTTACATTTTGCATTTTGGTCTCCTACAGTAAGGGTCGTTGCTCAGGGGAGATGCATGGGTATTGTAATAATCCAACGATCCGACCAACGAACGCACAGATATGGATGATTAAGTATTTTGGTTTAAGGCGAAATAGGTTAGATGCGGCTTGCATTAAAGGCAATAAGAGCATTTCCGCCAGTTCGTAGAAAGGTAGAAATTTTCTTTCTTGAATGATCCACTTTGCAACCATGGCACCTTTACCGACACCGTATCGGAAGGCCTTTCTACATGAGGCAAAAAATGGTCCAGCATAAGGTTTGATATGGTAAACGATGAGGTCTGGATAGTAGGCCATTTTAGCTTTGGCAAAATAGGCCTTCCATGCAAAGTCAGTTTCTTCGCTGCTCCCCCAAAAGGCGCCTGCTCCAAAATCTTCATCAAAACCTCGCAATCTTCTAAAAGTTTCTGGGCGTACCGCGAAGTTTGAGCCCATCAGCAGTTTTGTGTTGCTAAAATTTTCTAAACTGCCGCCGATTTGGTGACGAGGAGAATAATATTTCTTGTTATCATCACGAATGATACTTCCTGCGATAATTTCAAGGTCGGGTCTTGTGGCAATAAGCTTTGTAAACTTTTTCATGTAGTCGGGTTCTAAAAAACCATCGTCATCGCAAAAAATAACCCAATCAGTATCCAGTGGCATTTCGTAGAGGTTTCTCGCTTTGGAAACGGCCTTAACTGGATAATGCAAATGAATAAATAATGGATGCTGTTCAATTTCTGGAGATAAAGTCAACTTTGAGTCATTCTGATCAATGAAGACAATCTTATTTGCCATTGGCTGTTGCTCCAAAGAGGCCTGGAGCGAGCGCTCAACCAAACTACGACCACGGCCATAAGAATTGGTAAAAATAACAATATTTTGTGTTTTGGTTATCGAATCACTCATACAATACGATTCATAAAAAGTTTGAGTCGAAGTAGCTGTAATTTACCAAAGATAAGCTTTTTTGGATTCACGTTGCCTTTAAGAGAATCAGCAAAGGTGACATATTCTTGTGCCACCCTTTTTCTCGTTAATATTTGTATCTCGCGCCTAAAATTTGCATATTCGGGAATAACATTTTGGATAATATTAGGAATTTCTTCTGGAACTGTAAAATGAAGTCTTTTATCTCGTACTAGCTCGATATTACTTGTGCCGCCGAAAACAATGGAAGGTAGCCCGCAGCTTAAGGCCTCTATAAGTGAATTTGAGCATGCCTCATACCGGGAAGGAAAAATGAAAATATCTTGTTCGCGCAAGAGTTTCCCAAGATTTTTGTTAGTCACGGGTGGGATGATAGAAATATTTTTGAACGATGAGGGGGGGGTACCGATAAAGCTAAAAGTAAATCGGTTATAATCGAGAGTTTGGTCAAGAAAGCGGAGGGCATCCAAACCCTTATTGGGATTGGAGCTGACTCCTGTGGTCACTAATTTGATTTTCCGATTATTTAATTCAATTTGCTGTTCAGTAGGGAAAAAAATTGCTGGATCGGCAGCATTGTAAATAACCGTGTTATTTTTGTCCGTGATCAGTCCGAGCTTTTCATTTTCCTGTCGCGACCAGTTGCTTTGAAAAATAGTGCCATCGGCAAGAGTATGATTTGCCATGGAGACAATGCGGTCTCTTCGATCATGGCTTCCCGTATAAGTTGACATCGGGCCATCGACGCGATGTAGGAAATACTTCGTGGGATGCTTGCTTTTAAGACCGATCAAGGTCTTGATGTCGTGATGACTATTAAACAAAATAAAATTTGCAAGAGCTGCTGAAGAAGCCAGGTTGCCACTTTGGGCAAACTGTTCTGCCAGGCCTTTGAGAAAATTATTTCCGCCACCGGCCGGCCCTTCTTGAAAAGGAAAGTGAATGTAAATTTGTGCTGGGTCCATGAATGCACCAAGTCAATACGATGCAAAGAATTAAATCTACCATACATCTTTCATGTCTGCTGCATGATTTTGTGAAGAGGAAAGCTTGTGCCTAAAGTTTCTGTGTCTGTGCTCATGGCCTTTTACAACGAAATTCCCCAGCGGCTGAAGCGCTCCATTGACAGTTTGGTAGGGCAGACTTTTCAAGATTGGGAATTGATTATTGTTGATGATGCCAGTACCAATGACGCAAAAAATATTCTACTCGGATATAGAGATGCAAGAATTAAACTTATTAACAATGAACAAAATCGTGGTCTCACGAAATCGCTCAATCTTGCGGCCCAATCTGCCAAAGGGAAATATCTGGCCAGACTTGATTCTGATGATTATTGCCTGCCGGAACGGTTGGCAAAGCAATGGGAATTTATGCAGGCCAATGGGGACTATGTTGTCTGTGGTACTCGTTATCAAGAGGAATATGAGTCAAAGCTGTGGCCTCAGTCTGTGCAATTTCTTGAGCACCATGAGGCCTTGAAAAATGCTTTATCTTGTTTTAATCCTTTAGCTCATTCGACACTTTTCTTTAGGCAAGAAGCCTTTTCTATTGTGGGAGGCTTCGATGAGAGGGTTGTTTACGCGCAAGATTTTGATTTACTTGTGCGTTTTTCAAAAATTGGAAAATTGAAAAATCTCAATGAGGTGCTGGTCGTCCGAAATATGGATGCTGATAGAATTTCTGTGCGGAAGGCTAAAAAACAACTTATCTCGGCCTTGAGATCCCGCGCCCGGGCCATGCTTTCTCATGGGATTACGTTAAAGGCCATCGTATCTTGGCTTCGTTCTCTCGTTGTACTCATGCTACCCAGCGCAGTTTTAAGATGTCTTAGGGGCGTTGGTACAAAGCAGTTTCTAAAGCTATGAATGCTTCCAAAGAACAGTTGTTGACCACAAAATTTCTGGCCTCTTGGCCGAGCATTAAGCTTGTTTCATAGTTAGTAATGGCATGTCGTATAGTTCTGGCAAGATCATCCATATTCGACTCTGTGAGATGACCATTGACTCCATCACTAATGATTTCCCGAATACCAGGGACGTTGGTACCAATGGGACACAGGCCACAACTCATGGCCTCGAGCAAGGCCTTGGGATGTCCTTCGGATTTTGAGACAAGCGCAAAAAAATTATATTTTTGTAAAATATCGGGCAATTTTTGATTGGGTATATTACCCAAGAATCGAGTGGTTAAACCAAGTTCTTTGGCCAGGGCTACGAGCTTATCTTTGAGTTCGCCACTTCCTACAAAATCGATGTCAGCTTCTGCCTTTTTGCAAGCATGTAGGAGCATTTCAAGTTGTTTGTGTTCATCCAAACGGCCAATATAAATTAACCTCTTGTTTGATGGGTCTGTGCTGGCCGAAGAGAAAAGGGAGGTATTTATATAGTTTGGTTGAATAATGATTTTCTCAGGATGAATCCCATAACTTGTCGCCACAAAATTCTTGGTTTTCTTGGTGGTTACCACGATTTGATCCGCCATTTGATAAATGAAACGGCATATTAGTTTTACCAAGATCTTTTTGAGTGGATGAGATTTTTTGCCAAGATGAAACTCATAGAGATCATAGCCTGCACGAGCGATAAACGGTTTGTGGTAAAGTAGTTTTAGGAAAGCGGGAATCCAGGCACCCCATAACTGATTGGATTTAATTAGGTCGATATCTTTCATTTTTGCTTTGAGGAAAAATGGGATGATAAATGAAAAAAGGATATCGGTAATTCTAGACAGGCCCATGCCATAGGTATGACCGAGATTGACGATTTTTATCTTGTTGGGCCCAAGAAAGGGATAGAGACGCTCTTGGCCGTAGGTAAAAAAAGTGAAGCGATACCCTTTCCGAATCATTTCCTGATAAGGCCTCAATTCGCGCTCAAGAATACCCGCACTCTCCCATGTCTGAAGATTGGTGCCCAAGGTAAAAAAAAGCGCTATGTGATTAGTCTTCATCATGAAATGCCAAATGAAATACCCAGGAAATACCAAGTTAACTATATACATTTTATGCCAAAAATCTTACTTTAAACTATTCAGAACTTCCGATAATTTTATGACGTCCAATAAATCATTACTACTGCTAAGTGTTAGGTCGGATATTGGGGGTGGTCCCCGTCATATGTTCTTGCTTTTAAGAATTCTTAAGAGCGTTGACCCAACACTTAAAATCTATGTGGCGGCACCCGGTGTCGGGCATTTTGCTTCAAGGTACCAAGAGCTTGCCCATGATTTTATGAGTGTACCCTTTCGTGCCGTAAACCCCATAACAGTTTTTCGAATGCTCAGTTTTTGCAGACGCAATCACATTAATGTCATTCACTCCCATGGGCGAGGAGCGGGCTTTTACGCAAGAATTTTATACTTGTTTGGTTACAAGGTATTGCATACCTTTCATGGCATTCATCAGGATAAAAGTTTTTTTGGTAGACTCAAATTTCTGATCGATTACTGGCTTCGAAATTTGATTCATCACTACATCTGTGTTTCAAAGTCCGAGCAGGATATTGGCCTGCATGAGCGCCTATGCACGCTTGATAATAGCACCGTCATTTTAAATGGTATTGAGGTGGAAGAGCTAAGTCTCTCCTTCGAAAAGTTGAAGAGGGAAGAATGCAGGCGACGCTTTAATCTCTCCAGCGATCGAAAAGTCATTGGAGTGTTGGCCAGAAACGATCACGCCAAGGGAATTGAATTATTGTTAGAAAATTTTTGTTACTTTCATAAGAAATATCCTGACCAAACACCTCTGCTGCTTATTGCCGGTGGAGGGTATCCTACCGATAAGTGCGACAGATTTTTGCAAACTTTGAATTTGCGAGATCATGTGCGATTTGTGGGCGAAGTGCGTGATCAGCTTCCTTTCCTTCGCGCCATTGATGTCTACGTAAGCAATTCCCGTTGGGAAGGTCTACCCTTATCTGTTTTGGAGGCCATGAGCGTGAAGGTTCCATGCCTCCTCAGCGACGCTGTAGGGCATAGAGATCTGATTCAGGATGGGGTTCACGGACATCTCTTTCCTCTTAAAAACCCGGAAATATTTTCTCGAAAACTTTTATCTTTGTTGGAAAATGAAGACAAAATCCTTGTAGAAAAGGCCTTTGCGCTCGTATGTCAGAAGTTCAAGTTAGATGGCATGGCGTCGCAGATATCAGAGCTTTATAAAAAGTTTGAGCTCTGATATGATGCGGCTTCGCCACGATTAGCCAGGAGCAGTAATTTGAACATTAGTGAATTTTTGAACAAACAAAGGCAAATTGCCATTGTCGGGTTGGGTTACGTCGGTCTTCCTCTGGCGGAAATTTTGGCCAAAAAATTCAAAGTTGTGGGTATTGATATCAACCCCAGCAGGATTGAGGCCCTGAAAAAGGGAATAGATTCCACTCGTGAACTGACTGCAGAAAAACTGCGTACCACCACGATTAACTTTACGACGGATTTTAAAAAGATTGCCGAAAGTTCGGTGGTGATCGTCACAGTACCGACTCCGATTGATAAATCTAATAATCCCGATCTCACTCCTGTTCGCAAGGCCACCCAGTCAGTAGGAGAATTTTTAAAAGCTGGGACTATCGTGGTCTATGAGTCAACAGTTTATCCGGGCGTAACCGAAGAATTCTGTGTTCCTATTTTAGAAGAGATGAGTCATTTAAAGTGGAAAAAAGATTTCAATGTGGGCTATTCCCCAGAGCGCGTGAATCCAGGAGACAAGAATCATACCATAGATAAGATTAAGAAAGTTGTCTCAGGGGATGGCACGGAAACTCTCGAAATTTTGGCGGCAATTTATGGTGAGGTGATTACTGCTGGAATCTATTGTGCTCCCAATATCAAAACGGCAGAAGCCGCCAAAGTCATCGAAAATACCCAGAGAGATTTAAATATTGCCCTCATGAATGAACTTTCAATTATCTTTAATAAAATGGGACTAAATACTCTCGATGTTATTGAGGCTGCAAAAACAAAATGGAATTTTCTTCCCTTTTATCCCGGATTGGTTGGGGGACATTGCATTGGTGTTGATCCCTATTATTTAACCCATAAGGCCGAAACGCTAGGGCATCATCCCCAAGTCATTCTTTCTGGCAGGAGAATTAATGATCGGATGGGACACTATGTGGCAGAACAAACCATTAAGAAATTGGTCCATTCCGGAAAATCTATTGTTGGCGGAAAAATTCTCATCTGTGGCTTTACTTTTAAAGAAAATGTGCCGGACATTCGCAACACTAAGGTCGTTGATATCTACAAGGAACTGATCGAATATGGTGCTTGTCCGGTGGTGTATGATCCTGTCGTCAATCCCGATGAAATGTTCCATGAATATGGGTTCCGACCAACGGCGGACGTGCAGAAAGATGCCCCCTATTTGGCAGTTATTTTGGCCGTAAAACATGAACAAATTGTGGCCGAATTTAACTTTGCAAGATGCAAAGAACTCCAAGTGGGCGTGCCTGTGGTCATAGATATTAAAGGCATCTTAAATCCCAAAGAGGCACAGGCATTAGGGATTCAATACTATAATCTCTAGGAGATATATGGCACAGAAAATGACCATCTTGCTAACGGGTTGCGCCGGTTTTATTGGTGCTGAGACGGCAAGACAATTATTGGATACTGGCCACACCGTGGTGGGGGTGGACAATTTAAATGACTACTACGACGTCCGTTTGAAAAAGATGCGCCTAGAAAGTCTTTTGGGTAAAAAAGGTTTTCATTTTTTACAAGGTGATATTGAAGATAAAGCTTTTGTGGATCAAGCCTTTTCCAGCTTCCCTGTAGATAAAGTGATAAATTTGGCTGCTCGTGCGGGAGTTCCCTATTCCATGAAATTCCCTGAAATCTATATGACGACCAATCTCATGGGATCACTCAATATACTTCAGGCCATGAATAAATTTGGCGTGAAAAAATTTGTTCTGGCCTCCACCTCCAGTTTATATGCTGGTCAGTCTATGCCATTTAACGAAGACCTCCCCGTTAACACTCCCATCTCCCCCTATGCAGCTTCCAAAAAAGCCGCTGAAGTTTTGTCTTACACCTATCATTTTCTCTATGGGATCGATGTCACGATCGTTCGCTATTTCACCGTCTACGGGCCATATGGGCGCCCGGATATGTCCATTTTTAGATTTATTAAATGGATTGATGAGGGAACTCCCATCACCTTATACGGAGACGGAAGCCAAAGTCGCGACTTCACCTACGTTGAAGATATCGCCCGTGGAACAATCTTAGCTCTAAAGGATGTTGGATATCAGATTATTAATCTTGGCGGTGGCAATAATCCTATCGCGCTCGATACGGTCATTCATAAAATGGAGCAACTCTTAGGTAAGAAGGCCAGTATTGAGAATCACGATTTTCACAAAACCGATCTGCGGGCCACCTGGGCCAATATTGCCAAGGCCAAAGCGCTATTAAACTGGGCACCAGAAATTACTTTTGATCAGGGGCTTGCCAGAACGGTTGACTGGTATATAAAAAATAAATCAGAAATTTCGAAAATTGTTATCTAATATCGTACGTCTGTATGTAAGGAGCAGTATGCGCTGTCTTTTGATTTTTCCTTATAATGAACGAAAAATACGCATGTCCTTAAGTCTTGGATATCTTGCTGCGGTTTTGGAGAAGGACGGGCATGAGGTGGAAATCGCCGATTTTAATAAAGACCCTGAAGATCTCGTTTTTGAGAAGATTGCCAAGGGAAGATATGCCCTAGTGGGGCTGACTGGCTTGAGCACGACTTACCGGGAAATTACACGTTTAATTAAAATTTTTCGTTCCTATCCCAATTGTCCTTCTTTGGTGGTCGGCGGTCCGATGATTTCTTCTCAAATGGAACTGATGGGCAAACACTTAGATGCTGATTTTCTCTGTTATGGGGAAGGAGAACAGACAATTTTGCAACTTTGCGAACATCTAGAAGGGAAGAGAAATATTCAGGACGTTAAGGGCGTGATTGTTAGAACTAAAGATGGCCTTACTCATATCAACCCTCCACAACCCTTAGTCCAGAACCTCGATTCCATTCCTATGCCCGCATGGCACCTCTTTGACATGGATTTGTACAAGCGCCAACCGCCGGGCAGCAATTGGCAATATTATGCTTCTATTATAGGTTCAAGAGGGTGTCCGTTTAAGTGTACCTTCTGTTATCGAAATTTTGATGGCAGTTTTCGTTTACGGTCTATGGATAACGTTCTGTCAGAGATAAGCTTCCTTATTGATAAATACGACATAGACCACTTTCTTTTTTCCGATGAACTGTTCCTTGGGTCTAAAGAAAGGATTCTCGAATTTGGCAAACAGGTCAAGAAGCGGAAGCTGAAATTTGACTTCAAAGTGAGTCTGCATGTCAGCTGCATCTCTAAAGAAACTGTGCAAGCGCTCAAAGATGCCGGATGTGTTTTGGTCTGCGTGGGCGTTGAGCATGCATCCGATAAGATGCTCAAAATAATGAAAAAAAATGCAACCAAAGAGAGAAATAGAAAAGCACTAAAAACTCTCAAAGATGCAGGATTGCCGGTTTCTTGCAGCACAATTTTTGGCATGCCTGGAGAGACAACAGAAACCATGAAAGAAACCGAGGACTTTTACCATGATTTACAAATGGCTGCCTCGATTCACATAGCGCAACCGCTCCCCGGCACATGGTTCTATGATTATGCCGTGGAAAAAGGCCATATCAAAGATGAGATCGAATATTTAATGAATCTTCCTGAGGGAACCCATAAGATGGCCGTAAACTGCTCTGAAGTAAGCGACCAAGAACTCCAAGAGACAGTGGCAAGAGTATCTAGAGAAACTTGGGCACTTTATCGAAAATATAATTACATGTCCAAGATGGATCAGGCTTTTCATTTCATCAAAATGGGAAAATATCGCACTCTATTAAGAGGCGTTGTCCATAAGATTAAAAAAACTTTTAAGGGAAAAAGTCCCTCGTCAGATGGACATTTATTTCATTCCCGCACTCCCAGCATTAGCGCCGAATGAGAGAGCAGCTATCCAATATTATCAAAAGCAAGATTTATCAAGATTCCTCCCTTGTTTTGGCGGCCAGCATGTTAAGCGCCGTGGTCAATTTGGGAACTCTCTCAATTCTGGCCCGAAGTATT
>CAYHRT010000143.1:0-10358 GCA_964359085.1 uncultured Bdellovibrio sp.
GAGGCCTGTTGTTTGTGCATGAAATTTTGCGCCTGCTGTTTTGCTGGCGTGACTTCATTCATTGAAAAGAAATTCATAGTAAATTGTCGTGATGTTAATTGTTTTCGACATTTTGCCACAAGAGGGACATTGTGTTTCCCAACTTTCCGCCATTCAATTTGCCCATACCAGAGATGACGATGAGGTGTTTTTTTCATGATAATATTTTCATTTTTGATCTTGATTACAGGGGAATCAGAGCAAACAAAGGCCACAGGAATATGCGTATTAAGTACCCATCCATTGTTCTGCGGAGAGAGAAACTCACCTTCTTTTGCTAAGCCTTCTTGCGCAAGCAAGAATAAAAAAACTAAAAAATATATTTTCAAGGTGTCTCTCTCCAGTAACGTTTTGGATTAAGAGCATCATGGGAGTCCAACACTAACTCACGTTTTTTGTTTGGATTCCTTATGGTGACCACTCCCTGGCTTGGAACGTTGAGAATATCACCTCTGAATAGTGGCCAGCCTTTAATCTTCGTATGCATCTTTTGGCCGGCGACGCGCTGGATTTCCCACTCTCCCAAGGAGGTCGAGAAATTAAACTCAATTGCTAGACCGCGTGATGTGACATACAAGTTCGACTTGTAAAATTTAAATTTCTCGGCCTTGTTCCTTTCCAAAATATTTGCTTGAAAACTTTCAAAGGAAATGTTCTCACTGGCTTCAACTTCCATCACACCAAAATTATCCGCCTTCAACTTGCACAAGACGCTCTCACACTTTTTGGACCATACGGCCAGATGAATGCCCCAGTTGAGTGAACAATTTTGATCGAGATGATAAAAGTTCCATGACCCTTTTTTTTCCAGGCAAGAAGGCGGTAAAGAGACCGGCAGTTTCAGATTCAAACCACAAGCAAAGTTACTAAACACGCAAGTATTTTGCCGTTTCATCCGTGCTTTGTGCCCTTCAAATCTTGGCCAATTCACAATCTCACTGGTGGCCTCCAATGTTGGCATGATGGTTGTCGGTCTGGCCCAACCATCTTGCAGTTTAGTGGCAACGTCTAATTTGTTCAAATACCGGCCACCGGCACTGATTGTGTAGAAGGGAGCTTGGGAGTAAATCTCAACACCACCATGGTGAATGGTTTGGAAAAATTCTTGCTTACTTTCTTTGATGATCAAGTCTAAAAGATCCGGTTCAGGCCGATAATCACTCACGGCAGTCGCCAACATAAAATGTTCGGCATAGGGGGGAACATAAGGCCTTCTTAAATTTGCTAAATAATCATACTGTCCAACCAGTAGGTTAAAGCGCCCAATTTCTCCATCCCCGCTCAAAATATCTGAGAGGCCCTCGTACTCGGGCTGCCGACGAAAAGGAGTACTCCGGCGCCCACCATTGCTTTGTACGGCAAAAACACCACTTAGCATATCCAGGATCATGTGGGCCTTAGTTTGAACTTTCTCATCTACTGAAAAACTGTCGAGATTGTTTAAGGTCATGACGGTATAGCCCTGATAAGGCCTTGAATTGTACTCCTCAAAGTAATCCTCAAAAAAGTACTGCAGAAAATTAAGCATCCAGGCATTCATACCATTTTTTTGATTGTCGTATCTTTCTTTGTCTTGCACATCGGGATGTTTAAACATGAGTTGATTGGCGAGAAGTCGACTTGTCTCAGTCATGAGAATGTGGTTTTCGGTATCGCGATGAACGCCACAAAGTCCCAAGCTAAAATGGGTATAATGCTCCCCCCCCTTGGCGGTAATTAGAGTAAAAAGTGTTTTATCAAAGGCCTCTTTCGAGAGTGGTATGGGCGCAAACCGTTGTGAGACATACAACATACGAATCAGACCTTGCATGGTAAAATCGTAATCACCGACTCTTTTGCAAAGGCCACCTAAGATCACAATATCAGTACCATATTTGGCGAATGGGACGGCCTTGGGGTCCAGCAGGCTCGCTTCAATTTGCGCAATCTCCACCCCCTTCATTAAACGTGCCACGCTTTTCATCGTTAGATTAGTCCCGTGATATGAACTAAAAGCGTGGACTTTTCCCTTAAGCCAATGGTCAAAAACTCGCTCGCTGCGCTCACAAAAAAGCGTTTGTGATTGTAAAACGTTGCGGGATGACGGGATATTGGAAAAATCCACGGCCATGGCCGGAAGTATCCACAAGAAAAGTAGCACCCATTTAATATTCATGACTTACCTCAAATAGAAGGATGAATTATTTCTCAAAGAAGGTTCTTTGAGAACAAAACTATTTGAAACTAAAAGTACTACGCTTATCATAATAGTTGAAACATAAAAAATGGAGATGCCTTTGAATGCCAAAATTCGAGTACAGGTGGACAAAGATTTGGCCGATATCATGCCCACTTTTTTGAACAATCGGAATAAAGATATTGAACTGATCACCAAGAGTTTGAGCACGGGTGATCTGGCCGGCATTGAAAGTGTGGCCCATAAGTTGGCCGGAAATGCTGGGGGATATGGCCTGGCCGATCTGGGAATAATCGGGCGAGAAATGGAAACTTCCGCCAAACAAAAAAATATGGAACAGGTTCAAAAACTCTTTCAAAAAATGAAGGATTATCTGGCCAACTTGGATATTGAATTTATTTAATGTTATGGATTTAAGAAATAAAACTATTTTGGTTATCGATGATGATAACGACTTGTGCCTCTTGCTAATGAAGATGCTGGAAGGAAGTGGATTACATGTTATCCAGGCGTCAACCGCCAATGAGGGTCTGCATTATTTAAAAATACATGCTCCCCATATTATCCTTCTGGACCTCAGGCTTGGACAGGAAAATGGCACTACATTTCTACAGCAAAAGAAAACACTTCCCAATCCAGACCTCAGTCCTGTCATCATTATGACCGCATTGAGTGATAAAAAAATCCTGGCGTTTTGTCTCTCTCTCGGGGCCGTCGATTATATCCTCAAGCCTGTTAATTCTGCCAAGTTACTTATCAAAATCAAAAAACACCTCAAAGCCTCTTCATTCCCTACTATCGATCTTCGTTCAGAGCGCCTTCAAGCATCTCTGGAATGCGAAGGCGATCTCACCCATGTCAATGAAGTATCCTGCTTAGTACGCTCATCAATTCGCTTAAAAAATGGTTCTGCATTGAAACTCAAAGCACCATTTCTGGAAAATTATGGCCTGTCCAAACTAAACTTTAGAACTGTTGGCCAGGGCATTTATGAATCTTCTGGAAGATTTAATAATGAAGTAGCCTTCCTAGGCATCAATGAAGAACAGTCAAAAAAAATAAGAATGCTGGCCACACATGTCAAAAAATAATAAGTCCTTTCGGCCTTTCATTTTAACTCTTGATGATGACGAGGCCTTCAATCGCACATTGGTAAAAGCACTGAATAAACTTGAACTCGATGTAGAAACTACAACGAATTCGGAAACTTTTTTTAGAAGACTCAAACACACCAATCCAAGCATAGCGATTCTTGATTTAAATCTCGGGGAAAAGTTCGGTGGGGGCCTTCAGGTTCTTGAACAACTTCGCACTGAAGTGGGGGAATCTCTTCCCATCATTGTGATGACCCGCCGTTCAGCCCCTGAGGATATTTCACTGGCCTTCGAACTGGGAGCTTCTGATTATATCACCAAACCCCTAGACGATCTTTTACTGCTCTCCAAGGTGAAGCAATTTATTCGCATCCGAGACGGTAAGGCGGTCTTTTCAAAGGCCGATGATTTCTATCTACCCTTCAAACAAGTTCCCTTAGGACAGCGAAAATGCAATTTCGAGGTAACATTGCAAATTACAGAAATTTCTGAATACGGTATCAAATTTGAGGGGGATCATTTTTTTGCCAGAGGAAGTTCACTCAAAATTCAATGTCCATTAACTACCGAAATTTTTGGTGAAGATCGTGCCTATCTCTTCGTGGTTCATAGTAACTGGGTGGACAACACTGCCGGAATTTCTGGAATTTTTGTCGAATTCGATGCCAGTAACGAAGTCATGATGGCAAAACTTAGACAATGGCTCTCCAGTCACAAATCTTTAGAAGTCGCGCAAAAATCCGACTAAATCAGGTCATCATCCTTGTAAGACAGTATTAGTAGTGTGGTCGCTACTCCTTATCGCATAATGTTTCATTGGTTTGATTTTCTCCAGCTTGGATGGAAGATTTTTAACAAAAGGATTTGTATGAAGAACCTGCTCCTCTTTTTATTGTTTAGTCTGCTCATGGCCTCTGCCCAGGCCACGCAACCCTCTGCAAACGATCGCTTACTGGTAAAATTGCATGAAGGCGCCAGCATTCCCAAGATGGATAGCGTGAAATCGTGGAAACACCTCTTTGGTCAAGTTTACATGGTATTCACAACAAACCTGGAGAGCGCATTACAAGAACTTAAAGTTGACGGCAACGTCGTCTACGTGGAACGAGATTACTATGGTAGGCGAGATAAAATGGATATGAAACTTTCGGATATCCATGGCCCTGGAGTAGTGACGGCCAAAAGTGGTCAACCTTTTAATGATCCTTATTTATCTCGACAGTGGGCGCTCACTAACTCAGAAACCAATGGAATGTCAGTCATTCGAGCTTACCAAAATCGCCAATCGGCACCCAAGGAAGAAATTATCGTTGCAGTCGTTGATACTGGTGTCGATATTAGTCATCAAGACCTACCTATTTGGAAAAACCTGGACGAAATTCCGGCGAATGGGATCGATGATGACCAAAACGGATATATCGATGACGTATACGGCATCAATACGTTGGTGAGAGATAGTCAAGGACGCGCTACTATGGATAATCGTGACGGTCACTCCCATGGAACCCACGTTTCCGGTTCCATTGGTGCCCTTCAAAATAACGCCATTGGTGTGGTAGGAGTTGCCAGCAAGGTTAAAATAATGGGTGTTCGAACTGTTCCCAATAATGGTGATGAACTTGATACGGATGTGGTAGAAGCCTTTATCTACGCCGCCCAAAATGGTGCTCGCGTAATCAACTGTAGCTTTGGCAAGGCCCATAATGAGGGCGGAATGGCGGTTTCTGAAGCCATCGCTTATATCGGCAAGGCCTTCGGCACTCTGGTTGTTGCCGCTGCCGGAAATGATTCGAGCGACATAGATGGGACCCCAACTTACCCGGCTTCTTATACTAATGATACCTTGCTGGTTGTAGCAGCAACTTCTAGTTCAGGCGGGTTAGCATACTTTTCAAATTATGGCGCTGTTGGAGTTGATGTGGCCGCTCCAGGTAATAATATTTATTCATCTCTACCCGGAAACCGCTACGGCAATATGAGCGGCACCTCGATGGCATCCCCCAATACTGCAGGGGTAGCGGCTGAGGTGTTATCCTACTTTCCAGAGTTGTCTGCCAATGAATTGAGAGAAGTCCTCATTCGTTCAGTGGCCAAAGTTGGATCGTTTAGTGGGCGTATGGTGAGCGGTGGACGCGTCGATCTCCAGCGGGCACTTGAAGAGGCCGGCAGGGCCTTGGGGCAATAATCGCGCTTTTTTATCGCTAATGTGACGAGCGGGGTCCTCTTGGACCCCGCTTTTTTTATAGGTATGCTATCAAGTTGATCTATTCTCTGGCATAATCCGCCCCCAACACAGGTTATAAGGATTTTTCATGGCCCAGCAGTACGCTAGTATCAAAAACATTGCCATTGTCGCCCACGTCGACCATGGAAAAACCACCCTCGTCGATGGGTTACTCGAACAATCTGGAACCATGGGTGAACGCTACGAGCGTGTCGAAAGAGTCATGGACTCAGGTGAATTGGAGCGTGAAAAGGGCATTACCATTACGGCCAAAAATTGCGCCCTCTATTGGAAAAATACCAAAATTAATATCCTCGATACTCCTGGCCACGCTGATTTTGGGGGAGAAGTCGAACGCGCCATCTCCATGGTCGACGGCATTCTCCTCTTGGTTGACGCCAGTGAGGGACCTTTGCCACAAACTCGCTTCGTTCTCCAAAAGGCCATGGAACGTGATCTCAGAATTGCCGTAGTCATGAATAAAGTTGATCGCCCTGACGAAAGAATCACTGAAGTAAAACGCGAAATTGAAGATCTCTTCTTAGACCTGGCAACTTTTTTGGGCAAAGAAGATCATTATTTAGAATTTCCAGTCATCTATGCCTCGGCCAAACATGGCTGGGCCTCCCACGACCCAAAAGTAAAAACAGAAAACCTCCATGCCATTTTGGATTTGATGGTAAGCGATTATTACCCTTCACCTCGCATTACCGAAGGCGAGCAGCTACAACTTTTAATTTCCAATCTCTCATACTCTTCCTATCTCGGACGCCTTTCCATTGGTCGAATTCAGCGTGGGAAAATTAGAAAAAATGTCCAGTATACCTTGCTTGGTGAAACGAAACCCATCAATTTTAAAGTGGCAGCCGTGCAAATCTTCCAGGGTCTCGGCACCACCGAAGTCGATGAGGCCTTTGCCGGCGACATTGTTTTAGTCGCAGGTGTCGACACGGTTAAAATCGGAGATACGATTACGGCGGTAGATCGACAAGAGCCGCTACCACGAATTAAAGTAGAGCCACCAACAGTGTCTGTTTTTGTCTCGGTAAACACCTCTCCTCTGGCCGGAAAAGAAGGCGAATATTTAACCAGCCGCAAGCTTGAGGAAATGCTCAGTCGTGCCTGTCTTCTCAACGTGGCCCTACAATATGCTCCCACCGATGATCCAAAGGTTTTTATTTTGAAGGGTCGTGGCGAACTTCAGCTCGCCATCGTCTTTGAAGAAATTCGACGCGCCGGATACGAACTCATGGCAGGTCGCCCCCAAGTTATTTTCCAAGAAGAAAATGGCCAGAAATTAGAACCTTTCGAACAAGTAGTCGTGGATCTCCCTAACAACTTTGTTGGTGTTATTACTGAAACCATGGGTAAACGAAAAGGAAAACTCTTGCATATGGCGCCTTTTAGTGAAGGTCGCACACGCCTCGAATTTGAAATCCCTTCAAGAGGTCTGATTGGCTATCGCTCGCAATTTTTAACCGACACCAAAGGCACGGGGCTTATGTCTGCTCAGTTTCTAGGCTTCAAACCATACGCCGGTGACATGCTGGGGCGAAATAATGGGGCCCTCATTTCTGATCGTACGGGGAAGACCACCGCCTATGCTCTCTTCAATCTTCTCGCCTCAGGCCGCCAATTTGTTGAGGTGGGAGAACCCGTTTATGAAGGTGAGGTAGTCGGCGAACACAATAAAACCAACGAACTGAATGTGAACGTGGTTCGCGAAAAACACCTCACCAACGTTCGGACCGCCGGTAAAGATACCAATCTCCTACTACCTCCAATTCCCAAGCGCACTCTTGAGTGGGCCCTTGATTGGATCGATGGAGATGAATGGGTTGAGATTACGCCTCTCTATATCAGGATCAGAAAAAAGGAATTGGATAAAACCAAGCGCTCAGTTGTGCGCAAGTTAGAGAGCTAATACTGATCATATTTTTTTGCTTTGCCCTTAACTTTATCAGCGGGATATTTTTTCGCGTTTTCCAACATCTTATCAATCAAGGCGTTATGAAGGTCGACATTCAGCACGGTGGAAAGGCGGAGAAGATAAACTAGAACATCGGCCATTTCGCGCTCAATATTTTTCCTCAACTCCACATTCCCATTCTCCTTAGGCAATTGGATTGACTCTTCCTCAGTCAGCCATTGAAAAAGCTCTAAGAGTTCACTTGCCTCGACGGAAAGGGCCGTGGCAAGATTTTTTGGAGTATGAAATTTTTCCCAGTCTCGTTCTCGGGCAAAGGCGGTCAGCCGTAATTTCCAATGCGCAATATCGAGTGCTTCATTATCTTTCACATGCCCACCCCTTGAAAGATCATTCTTGCGGATAATATCACAATCAGACTCTTGAAGGCCCAAAGAAACCATCGTTCCGATAGTCTGTGCAAAATCAACTTACCAATATAATTACCTATGAAAACCATTGCCAGCATCGCAATTAACAAGATTAGATAGCGGCCGACTGCAAATCCTATGAATACATACGTTGCCACCTTCAAGAGATGGGTGCATACCTGACTGGCGGCCTTAGTGGCGACCAAGACCTCTTTTTCCCAATTTTCCGACAAATAAAATGGCGCAATAAGAGGACCAGTTGCGCCGACAAAGAGCGCTAAAAAAGTAGATACACTCCCTACTAGAAACCACTTGAAGCGGAATTTGTGCTTTGAAATAGGCAATGGGACAAAAGTAATAACTAAAATGAATAGTCCCATACCAATCTTGTACCATTGATCTGGTATTCTTATAACAAGTTGAGAACCTATGGCCGCGCCAAGAACGGCCCCCAACGCAAATTGCAGAGAAATTTTTCGATCAAACGATTTATAACTGTAGGCAACCCGAGAGGCATTACTGCCAAGCTGAATCAATCCATGCAGAGGGATCAAGACCTGAAGCGGAAAATATTGTCCCATAACCGCCAACAACAAGATTCCACCACCCATGCCAATCGTGCCAGACATGATAGATGTTAAAAGTGCAGCCAGTAATAAGATGATGGTTGTTGAGTCCATCACAAAGGCTTGGGGCCTAAAAATTCCATCTCTATTTTTTTCAGGAGAAAATCTAAACCGTTTAAGGCCACCGAAGTCGAAGGAGTTGGTCTCACTTTGATAAACTGATCAAGAGTCTGAATAAAATCAATCTTCATAAGTTCACTTTCTCTAAGGATGAGACTCCCTATCTTATTCTTTGCCTCAAGAGCGTTGAAATATTGCTCATTTTTCTGGGCATGAGGAAGGGGAATAAAAATGCTAGGGCGACCGATCGCCAGAAGTTCTGATACGGTACCTGCACCAGCACGAGAGATAACCACGTCGGCGCGTTTTAAAATATCAATCATACCGTCATTAATAAAATCGAAAGTATAGTAGCTCTCGTTTTGAAGGGCAGAAAATTCTGAAAGAAAATTTTTACCAACCTGATGAATGATGCGAAATTTTTTACATAATTCGAGTAGATTATTTTTTACTAAATTATTTAATAACAGTGAACCATTGCCTCCGCCGGTTACGAACAAGATCGGACGATCATTATCCAAAATATTTTTCCCGCTTATCAACAATGGATTCACTATTTTAGTAAAACAATCACGCCGCAGGGGGTAGCCGGAACATTCTGTCTTACGTTTGCAAAAAAATTGAACAGAATCTTCAAAAGAAACAAACACCTTGTGAGCAAAAAAACCACAGATGCGATTGGCCAATCCCGCCCGGGAGGTCTGCTCATGAATAAAAACTTTCACACCCAAGAGACGGCCGGCAATGGCCACTGGTACCGATACAAAACCTCCGGTTGAAAATACCAAGACATCACCCGTTTTCTTGGTCTCTTTCTCGATATCTTTTTTGGCTGCGATGATTAATTGGCCGGCATCAAAGAGTCCTTTAACTACTCGAAAAAAATCTTTGAAATTTTCCCATGAAAAATATCGTCGGAGCTTGCCGGTCGAAATTTCGAAATATTTAAGTCCTTGGGCCAGGGCCAGTTGCTTCTCAATGCCCAACTTACTACCGATATATCGAATTTCAACATCTGGTCGTTGTTTCAATTCTTTAATTAACGTAAGTGCCGGTAGAACATGTCCGCCACTTCCTCCTCCCGTAAAGAGAATGATCTTTCTAATGTTTGAGTGACTTTGTCCTGTTTTAAGCACTGAGGTTTTCCTATATCATGGTAAGTAATCCTAAGTATTTTCAAAGGAATTTCATGAGAAGGCAATTTACTATTTTCTCTATCGTCACTTTTGCTCTAATTTTGTCGGCCGGTTTTCTATGTCATTCTAATTTTTTATGGGCCCTTTTATTCTTTGGCCCCCTCTACCTCGTCGGTTTCTATGATATGTGCTCTACACATCATTCCATCATCGCCAACTGGCCAATAGGAGGCCGTTTTCGCTACTTCATGGAAGTTTTAAGGCCGAAGATTTATCAATATTTCGTCGAAAGCGATACGGATGGTGCTCCGATCAGTCGCATCTTTCGCAACGTAGTTTATCAGCGTGCTAAAAAAGCACTCTCATCAGCACCTTTCGGCACCCAACTCGATGTCTATCAGGTAGGCTATGAATGGATTAACCACTCCATCTTCCCTTCTTCTTTGAAGGCCATAAAACCAGAGCATCTGCGCATCACCATTGGGGGGAAGGATTGTACCCAACCGTACAGCGCTTCCATTTATAACATCTCGGCCATGAGTTTTGGGGCCTTAAGTAAAAATGCGGTCCTGGCCTTAAGCCAAGGTGCAAACTTAGGTGGATTCTCACACAACACGGGCGAAGGCGGTCTCTCCCCCTATCACCTGAGCGGCGGCGGCAATCTCG
>CAYHRT010000144.1:0-10223 GCA_964359085.1 uncultured Bdellovibrio sp.
TCATTTTTTTTGACAGTTCAATATTTTTCAAACGCTCTTCAAGATAGAGCTTGTTAATACGGAGATACTCTTTTCTTAGTCTGGCAAATTCCTCCTCAAGTGAGGGCGATTTTGGAAGGAGCGCCCACGCTTCCACACTTGTCCCAACCAGACCCAAGAAGATGCAGGTCAGTGTAAATATCTTTATGATCTTTACCATGATCTTTACCATTTTTAAGCCTTCATCCACGCTTCTCCTCCAAGTAGCCTTTCGGCAAGTTTTGCCTCCATATTGAAGGCATTTTGTCTGAGCAAAGTGATCTCCTTTTTAGAAGTTATTCTTAGAAGTTACACCTTAGAAGTTACACTAAGATAAAAAGTCGTGTAGAATACGGGCAATATGAAAATACTTTTATCGGCCATTGGAATTTTCCTCCTGTTGTCTATGCTTGCATGTCAAAAGTCGACTCTCTCTATTGTGACCACACCTGAACAAGTTATGGTTTCGATCGTTGATCCCGAGTCAGGGCTCTCAAAGGATGTTGGACAAACGCCACTGACAATCGATGAGAAAACGGAACTGCCGGCCTCCATTCGTGATTCGCAAATCTGGGGAATCACGCTCTCCAAGCGAGGCCATGTGGTGGAACACGTTCTGCTTGATCGTGCCACCAACAGTAAGTTCAAAATTACCTCTAATTTAAAAAAGAGTTCGGAATGGGTGGGCGAAGATAATCAAATCGTGGGCGAGATGGCCAATCGGATTGGTCGCTCCCTTCGTGATACTTACCATCAAATCAATGCCCGCGATTACTCGACCGCCATGAAAACCATTGAAGTTCTTATCCAAAATTTTCCCAGCACGGCTATTTTTTATGACATCAAGGGTAGCATTCACATGCTTCGAGGTGAGAGGGAAGCGGCGGTCTCAAGTTATAAATCATCCCTTCAGCTAAATCCCGATTCGCCTGAAACCAGGGCAGCGCTGACACGACTGCTGGGGACGTCTAACTTCTAGATAATCGCGCTAGTGTGTACCTTGAAAAATAGAGTCATGTACTCTATTTTTCAAGGTATGTTATTTGCCTGGTCGACAGGCAAGTTCAATACTCAAAAAACATCATGCTGCTTTCGTTAAAAGATTTTAGATCATGATTCCCATGCCAATTCCCACGGCCATGATTTTTAATTCTTGTGCGGTGGTTGAGCCGAGGGCGCTTTTAAGCATGGAATATTGGATTTCGAAATTGCCAAACCACTTGTAGTGAAAGTGCCAATCGACTCCCCCGGAATAGGAAAAGCCGGTATAATTTAGGTTAGTGCTATTAGAACGCAAGTCACGGCTCATAAATTCCATGCCGCCATAATAGGCAAAATTAGGGGAAGCCATCACGGTGGTGTTGAAACTCTTGAGAGTCACGGCAGATCCTGCGCCATTGATATAAAATTTTCCACCGAAGCCTAGACCATTTAAGTTGGAGCTTCCGTCGGGTTTTATCACGGCAAAGTAGCTGCCATAAAAGGAGAGTCGACGAAAGGGAAAAAAAGACATCATGGTTTTGAGGCCATACTCACTGAAGTTTTTGGTTCCAACTGAAACCTGTGACTGACTTCCCTGTAAAATGAATTGAATTTTACTAGACTCTGCTTGGAAAAGTCCTTGAGTGGATTGGGGTTCTGCCGAACAGGCCGGTTGGCCTAAGGATAAAATAATAATGCCAACTAAATAATATTTTAGCATAAAGTTAAGTAAATTTTACCTGTCGAGGATAATCAATGTCTATCTATTCTTACCTGCTTCTTAGGAAAAGAGATCTGCAGTTAGCGGTTGAGATAACCAGTCAAAGGCCGGCGTGACAAGAATATGATCTCTAGTCGACTCTTTATCTAAATTCATGACCAGCTGAAGACATTTTGTGACCTTGAGTTTTTCCTGAAAGTAGTACATGGAATTGCTCCTCGTTGCGTCCGATAGTTTGGCTTCGATGAGCATCATGGGTTTTCTGTTTCTAACGATTAAGAAATCAATTTCATGTCCTTGTTTATCTCGAACATAGTTTAATTCGTACTTATCTCCCGTGGAGTCTTGTAGAAAATGAAGACGCTTGAGCAAATGGTTTGCCACCAAATTTTCAAATTTAGCTCCATCATCATTAAGAACTTCACCATTATCAAAAAAATAAACTTTTGGTGCCTTAACAATGGCCCTGCATAAATTTTTACTATAGGGGTTGACGGTAAAGAGAGCATAGGTTTTTTCTAAAATGTTCAGCCACGCTTTAGCCGTTTTAGGTGCGATTTCTAAATCACGGGCAATGTTTGACAGAATGATTTCACTTGAAACACGCTCTGTAAGGGCCTGAAAGAAAAATTCCAAAAGAGCAATGTCTCTGATTTTTTCTAGTTCTTGAATGTCGTGTCTGAAAATTAAATTAGCTTTTTCATTTCTCCATCGTTTGGCAAATGAGGTGTCATTGGAAAAAAAGGGCTCAGGAAAACCACCAAGATTTAGTAACTTGATCACATTTGCGGGGTCAGACAAATGAAAATGCTGTTTCAATTCAGCCAAACACAGCGGATGGAGTCTCCATGAAAAGAAACGACCAAGCATGGAGTCTTGACCTTTTTTATAAATATCAAGTCTCGCACTGCCGGTGACGATAAATTGATGATCTTGTTTTTGGGTATCATAAGTCCCTTTTAAAAAATTTTTCCAGCGTGAAAATTTATGGATTTCATCTAAAACGATAACTTTTTGTTCCTGATCCCAATCTCTTTTGATAATCCGTTTTCGATGTTCAGAATCATCCCAATTTAAATAGAGGCTTGGAATTTTTTCGATAATGTCTTTTGCTAAGGTTGTCTTTCCAGATTGCCTTGGGCCAGAGATAAACACCATCTTTTTATTGAGATCCTTTTCTATGAATGGCATTAAATAGCGCATATGCCTATTTTGACCTGTAGGCCAAAATAGGCAAGTTATTTTTTACCTACAGGTAAAAATGGTCAAATTAAGTCTAACGCATTGGTTTAACGAAAAGGACCTGGCACCCTAGAAGCGGATGGGGAGGAGGGCGTCGCCCATTTCGGCGGGGGTATCGCCAAAATTGCCGATCGCGCCTGCACCAAGCTGCCCCCTAAAGTTGTAGCCCCAGCACTTGATGTCATTATTATCCAGGACGGCGCACGTATGATAGTAGCCGGTCTTGATATCGACGACCGTTCGTCCCGTGCCCATATCAACATAGGGGAGAAGATCACCCATGGTGCCGCCGGCATGACCCTTTTGTGCCGTGGTATTGATTCCTAAATGCCCATAGCCATTATAACCCCAGCATTTGAGTTTATCGTTATCGAGGATGGCGCAATTATAGTTCACTCCACAGGAGAGTTGCTTCACTGTGCGTCCCGTTCCGAGATTGACATAGGGAAGAGCATCGCCCATCTCTCCCGGCCCATCGCCTAAGTTATTGGTGTGTTCATATCCGAGCTGCCCGTTGCCGTTATAGCCCCAGCATTTGATCTTGCCATCGTTTGCGCCGTTCATGAGGGCACAGGAGTGGGTATTGTTGGTGCAGACGTATTTGGCGGTGACTCCTGTTCCGAGATTAATGGGCGCGAGGGCCGCCATCTCTCCCGCAGCATCTCCAAGAGTGTCTACATTCCCCTGGCCCAGTTGCCCAGCGTTGTTGTAGCCCCAGCATTTGACCGAGCTGTCGTCCAAGCGAGCGCAGACACTATAGTAGCCAACAGAGAACTGCGTGGCGCTTCGTCCAGCACCCAGATTGATGCCCGGCGTGGTGCCGATATAGACGTAGTTGGAGGTGTTATCTTGGCCTAACGGCCCATTGGCACCATAACCCCAGCAACGCAGGGTCGTGTCGTCTAAGAGCGCGCAGGTCTGGGGGGATTGGTGACTACCTTCGATTTGAACCACTTTGGCACTCCCTCCCGTAAGCACGTTGGGAAGACCGCTTCCGATTTCGCCGTAAGTGTCGCCTATCGCCCATTCCGTCGAGTTATTGCTTCCCAGAAGGCGATAGCCGCCTTCGTTATAACCCCAGCATTTGGCCATGTTGGTGTTTCCCAAGGCACAGAAGCCAAGGTAGCTAAAAGAGATTTGTTTGACGTCGCCGTTTATCGTGCCCATGTAGACGGAAGCAAGGCCACTTCCCATATCACTATATTTGAGTCCGACCGCCCCTCGGCCCGTGGCATCTTCTCCATTCAAGACGCGTCCCCAGCAGTAGACGCCATTTTGTCCATCCCTTTCAACTACGGCACAGGTATTATCTCCGTTCACTATTCTAGCGAGTTTTTTGGCGATGGCGTTGGTGCCGAGGTTGACGGTGAGTAGATTGTCTCCCATGCTCTCGGGAACCTTGCCGATGTCATTTCTGTGACCAAGACCCAACTGACCCCAGCCATTGTATCCCCAGCATTTTAAGGTATCGTCATTTAAGATGGCGCAGGTGGAATAACTATTCGCCGCGATTTCTTTCACCGTTTTCCCTGTACCAAGGGGTACGGCCGTGAGTGTGGCCATCTGCCCTGGGGCAGCCCCACGGTTAACAGTATCACCGTAGCCGAGTTGTCCGTAGCCGTTGTAACCCCAGCAGCGCAGACTATTATCATCGAGGATAGCGCAGACATGGTAGACGCCTGCACTGATTTTGATAATTTTTTTAGGCAGGAAAGAAACATCAGTTAAGTCGGTCAAGGTGGCCATCTCGCCGGCCGCGTCGCCAATGGTGTTGGTGTTTCCAATGCCTAAATTGCCATAGGGGTTATAGCCCCAACAGCGGGCCTTGCCGTCATCGAAGGCCACACAGGTTGAAACCCAGCCAGCACTGATATCGATGGCGGTTTTTCCCCCGAAGTTGACGGGGACGATGGCCGCCATCTCGCCCGCTTCATCGCCGCGTTGAACTGTGTCGTCATACCCAAGTTGCCCGTAGGCATTGTATCCCCAACACTTAACTGTGCCACCGACCAGGAGAGCACAGGAATGCAGGTATCCGGCGGTGACTTTCAAGGCCGGCCCACCCAAGTTGACTGGGGGAATGCTATAGATAGGTGGACTAACACCGAGGTAGGCAACACTGTCCTGCCCGAGCGTTCCGTAATAAGGGTAGCCCCAGCATTTTACATCCCCATTATCGAGCACTCCGCAGAAGTGATAATACCCACCTTCTATCTGCACAAAAGCACGTGGCGTGGGCCCTGGCTGGACTTGGATTATGTACTCGCCTATTCTGTCTGGGCCTAAGCTGTCCCCACCCCAGTCGTAGCCGTTGGCCGAGTGACCACTATAACCCCAAGCCTTCATCGTCCCGTCGCCTGGGATAGTGATATCATCCAAGATGGCGGCAACGGCGCTCATACCAGTTATGCCCACACCGACGGGGACGGTATCAGGCGAGAGTGCCAGAACGGCCGGCAGGAGGTTGTTTCCCATATCGGAGGGCTGATCGCCTATTGTGAGGCCGTCGCGTCCTAGCTGGCCTGAGTAGTTGTTTCCAAAACACTTCACCTCGTTGGTATTGCCCTTAAAAACGCAGGTGGCGTATTGTGAGACGGCGACCTGGTTTCTGACGAAAAATTCTACTGAGGCCTCACTGGAGTACCCCTCGGCATCCGTTACGCGGACGGTGTTGGTGCCAGGCGTGGCGGGGGCGGTAAAAAGGCCTGAACTGCTGCCCACTGAACCATTATTTTCTGTAATTACGGTATAATTTTTGGGTAGGGTTCCTCCGACTGATGTGAACTGATAAGTCGTATTCACCGCCATTTTGACGGTTGTAGGAGAGATGACCGGTCCCACCCCCACCGTCACGACGGCGGTGTCGGTATCCCCACGATTATCGGTGACGCGAACCGTGCTCGTGCCTGGGACAGCGGGCGCTGTATAGGTTCCGCTGGCCGTGATCGAACCAATTCCACTGGCAATGGCGAAGGTGTATGGAGGATTTCCGCCGAGGGCGTTGAAGGTAAACTGGCTGGAAACATTCATCTGCTTTGACCCGGGAATGATGTTGAGTTCCGTATCGACGGAAACAAGTGCGAAGGCTTCATGGCCTTTGCTGTCGGTGACACGGACAGTGGTTTCGCCCAGTGACCCTGAGGAGATAAACTTTCCACCGGCATCCATGCTTCCGGCACCCGAACCGAGTGAGAATAGGTACGGCGGCGTTCCGTTCTTGGCGGTAAACTGAAATTCTGTATTGGGGAGGAGTTCCTTGAAGGTTGGTACGATTGCAAGAGGGGCGGGCAGAACGACCGAATTTGTTACAACCTTGGTGTTCGATCTCTCCTTATCTATCTCCTGAAGATCGCTCTCGGTGACATTACACGACGTCATGAAGGCCATCATAATTAAAGCAGAAGATAATTTCGAAACTAACAATCTCATATTCAACTCATAAGTCTCGTCAAAAGTTTACCGGGAACAAGTTATCACCCATTTCATTTGGCTGATCGCCGACGGTGTCGGGCCGTCCGAGTCCAAGCTGCCCATAGGCATTGTAGCCCCAGCATTTAACTTCATTTGTATCCAGCAACGCACAGGTGTGGTAGTAGCTTGCTTTGATATCCACGACCGTGCGTCCCGTTCCAACGTCAGTGTAGGGAAGCATATCCCCCATGGTGCCGGCCACGCTGCCCTTTTGGGCGGTGCTGGAGATTCCGAGGTGTCCATAGCCGTTGTAGCCCCAGCATTTGAGCTTATCGTTATCGAGGATAGCGCAGTTATAGTTGACTCCGCAGGAGAGTTTTTTAACCGTTCTGCCCGTGCCGAGATCGACGAAGGGAAGGGCGTCGCCCATCTCGCCTGGCCCGTCGCCTCGTTGAACGGTGTCCCCATATCCGAGTTGCCCGTTGCCGTTGTAGCCCCAGCACTTGAGTTTGCCGTCATTCGCGCCACTCATCACGGCGCAGGCGTGGGCGTTGTTGGTGCAGACATATTTGGCCGTCACTCCCGTACCCAGATCAATGGGTATGAGGTTATCTCCCATTTCGTTTGCCCCATCTCCAAGATAATTGAGGTGTCCTTGGCCGAGCTGCCCGTTGGCGTTATAACCCCAGCATTTAACCGAGCCATTGTCCAAGCGAGCGCATACGGTATAGTAGCCAATAGAGAACTGCGTGGCGGTTCTGCCGGTACCCAGATCAATGTCGGGCGTCGTGCCGAGGTAGGTGTAGTTAGAGCTATTGCCTTGACCGAGCACTCCGTAGGCACCATAACCCCAGCACCTGAGTTTGCCGTTATCAAAGATCGCGCAGGTCTGGGGAGACTGATCGACCCCTTCAAGCTGAATGATTCCGCTTGGCGCTCCTGTAACACTTGGAATACCGCTCCCAACTTCGCCGTAAGTATCCCCGATGGCCAACTCCGATGAGTTGCTACCAAGTAGGCGGTAGCTGGTCTCATTATATCCCCAGCATTTGGCAGTTCCGCTTCCAGATCCGGCCGTGCCAGTAACACAGTGACCTAAATACCCCCGCGAGAGAGTTTTGTTTTGAGTGTTTAAAGAACCAAGGTTGACCGCGACGAGACTGCTTCCCATATCGGAGGGCCGCAGGCCAATGACCCCGCGTGCCATGGTTCCGTCCTCGCCGTAGAAGGCCCGGCCCCAGCAGTAAACCTGTTTCATCCCGTCTTTCTCAACGACGGCGCAGTTATTGTCATAAGAAATACTGCGGACAATCTCCTTGACGGTGGCGTTGGTGCCAAAGTTGATGGCGGGAAGAAAATCTCCCATTTCATCAACCCCATCACCCATATTGTTTCGGTGTCCCAGACCGAGCTGACCCCAAAAATTGTATCCCCAGCACTTGAGCGTATCGTTATCGAGGATGGCACAGGTATGCTCTCCGTGGGGGGCCATCTGCTTCACAGTTCGTCCGCCCCCAAGGGAGATATCGGACAGGATGGTGTTCCAGCCTGGGACTGAACCACGGGCAACGTTATCTCCTTGGCCGAGCTGCCCGTTGGCGTTGTAGCCCCAGCATCTCATAGCGTTGTTATCGAGCAGGGCACAGGTATGATAATAGCCGGCCGAAATTTTCTGAATCGTTCGACCTGGAAAGGAGATCGCTGGAAGGGCGGCCATCTCACCTGGGTTGTCGCCCATTCGGGTTCCACTTCCTATTCCGAGCTGGGACTGGTCGTTAGAGCCCCAGCATTTGGCCGTGCCGTTATTTAGGACGGCGCAGGTATGATAGCCGCCACCAGTGATGTCAATGGCCGGGAGGCCAAGGTTAATGGGCGCGAGGGCAGCCATCTCACCGGCCGCATCACCGAGTTGATCAGTACTATCCTGTCCGAGCTGTCCATAGCCGTTGTAGCCCCAGCATTTGACGTCTCCGTTGTCGAGAAGGGCGCAGGAGTGCCAGATTCCCATCGAGACTTTGGTGGCCGTTCGACCAACGCCAAGGTTGACGGCGGGGAGGCCATAAAGGGACGGGCCAGAGTAGCTTGATGTATTATCTTGTCCGAGCTGTCCGTAGCCGTTGTAGCCCCAGCACTTGACGTCTCCGTTATCGAGCACGCCGCAGTTCTGATAGTACCCCCCCTCCATCTGCACAATGGTGCGATTGAGTCCAATCGGGACGAAGGAAATATTGTCTCCCATATTGAAGGCCGTGAACGTCTGGTCGCGACCGTCGTAGCCGTTTTGCCCTTGGCCACTGTAGCCCCAGCATTGGACAAGGTCGCTTTCAAGCAGAGAGCATACGCCGATGTACGACATGGCGAGTTTGCTTGGAACCTGGTCGGTGCCGAGGATGACGGGGAGTAGGTTGTCCCCCATATCGGATGGTTGGTCGCCCACCGTAATACCATCTCTTCCAAGTGAGCCGTACTGGTTACTGCCGAAGCACTTAACTTCGCCGGTATTGCCTTTAAGAAGACAGGTCGACATGTAGGTTGCCGAAATCTGATTCCAGACGAAAGACTCCACTGCGGCTTCACTTGAATAACCTAAACCATCCGTCACGATTACCGTGACGCTGCCGGGAGTGGCGGGTGCGGTATAAACGCCCGTATCCTCATCTATTGATCCAATCTCCGGGGTTCTGCTGTACTTTATGGGTGGGTTCGCCGTTCCGCCGATGTTGGTGAATTGAAAAGTAGTATTGACAGGGATCTTTTTGGTAGTCGGAGAGATAACCGGGCCAACGCCCACAGTGACGGTGGCATTCTTGATCTCCCCACGGTTGTCGGTGACGCGAACGATGGTGACACCAGGGGTGGCAGTGGCCGTAAAAACTCCGCTTGAGTTAATGGAACCGGAGGCGCTCCCGCTCGAGATAGCAAAATTATAGGGTGGATTTCCGCCCGTCACACCGTAGGTGAAAGCGGTGGAAACATTGAGCATTTTCGTGGTTGGGGCGACAACCATTTCCTGATCAATAGTGACGAGAACCTCGACGGTGGAGCCGATTAAGTCGGTCACAACAATCACGGCGTCTCCGGGTGTGGCAGGGGAGAGATACCTTTTTGTGGTCTCCAGTTCTGTTGCCGCCAGCGTTCCAGGCCCAGAACCTACTGCAAACTGATAAGGAGGTGTGCCACCGAACGCCTTGAAGTTGGCCTCAGAGTTTGTGTTGAGTCGTGCAAAAGATGGCTCGACGGTGAGGGGAGTCGGCATCTGTACTTCGCTTGTTACCACTGTGGTCTTCGTTTTTGCTGCCGATTCGAGACCCTGAATATCCTGCTGCTGGATATTGCAACCCATAAGTGCTGACAACACCCCAACCAGGCACAGGAACTTATTGCCGCTTTTTAATTTCACTCAACCCTCGCACACACGACATAACTCATCGGATATAAAATCATTCAACCTTAATCTTAATAAAAAACTCGACTTAACTAGTATTTTAGGCCCATTTTTCTTCCCAAAATCTCCCTATTTTAGGTTTATGAGTTTCAAGTACTTGCAGGGAAGAAAAGCACTTGGGTAAAGGAAAGTTTTACCAATCCGCCCAAAAAGCTTGGCACTTCGAGACTCAGTTCGATACTTCGCTGATATTGGTGGTGCTCTTAAACAAATTGTGCTTTCGTGTGGTCCGGACTAAAATAATCTATACTTTATTTTGGTCCGGAGCTTTCAATGATTGAGCGATCAATTGCAAATACCATCAGCGAATTTTTAAAAGATAAATTTGTTCTCCTGAGCGGACCAAGGCAGGTGTCTAATATCGCCCAAACTAAGCCACTATAATATCGCTGTAACTCAGCCAGC
>CAYHRT010000145.1:0-10114 GCA_964359085.1 uncultured Bdellovibrio sp.
AAATCGCGCACAAACTGCACCATAATGTATTCCATCACTTGATAAAAAATTTCCTCCTTTTTGGGAAAGTGATAGGCGATGAGGGAGCGTTTTAGCTGGGCCTCCTGTGCAATGGCAGTGATGGAAGTCTTTTCGACACCAATTTTGGCCACACAGCGGGCCGCTGCTTCGAGGATTTTTAGCGCAGTTTTCTGGCCTTTGCTCAGTTCTCTATCATTCATAATTTCAATAGCTTTTGAGGAGTCGGACTTCCTATCATGACGATTCTTTTTTTTCAATAATACCAAGCGCATAAATTAACCATGGGGGTGTCAGCCTGCGGTCTCGCCGCCTGCGACGTGCTAAACGCACGCCTCGGCAACTCGCCTTGTCTTCCTACCCATGGTTAATTTCTGTGCTTGGTATAAAAGAGCTTGACGCGTCATGATGAATCGAGCATAAATGGCATTCCTATTTGTAAAAAATTGGAGGGCCTCGATGTTGGTCCGTAAGTTTGTTGCTTTCAGCTGTATTTTTGTCTTAAGCATTTTTTCTGACGATGTCTGGGCCGCTCGTTTGCCCAAAGGTATGCGAAAAAATAGCGAAACCGTCAAAGAGATTTCTAAAGTCTTGGCCTGTGCCAGAGGCTTTATTGAGCAGGCCAAAGGTGGAGATGAAGCCGTTCTGGTGGCCCTCATTTATGTGAAACGTGTGCGCGAGATTGTTGATGATGGACAGCTTCTGAGCGAATTGCGTAAGGCCTGCTTGCTCGAATTCAAAGAAAAAGCACCCATGGCCCAAGTAGATCGTAGTGCCATGGAACGAAAATTGGCAGAGCTTGCCCCTAGCTATCCCGCTCCTGTGGTCGCTGTCGTGGCCACGATGCTTAATCCTAACGGGAATTGTCGTTTTGTGAGCTTTGGATTTTCCATCGGCTTTGGACTGTCTTTTGGTCTAGGGCTCAAGGCCTTTCGTTGCGAGTCTCAAGATGGGCGACGGTTTTTTGCGCTGGCACCTGAAATTGCCGATGGGATGGGCGTTGGCGCCACGGTGACGGCCGGTATGGGAGGTCTTGAGCTAGAGAAATTAACCAAGACTTCGCCTTTGGCCGGCGTTTATGAACACCAGAGTTCGGAAACTGGTGTGATTGTCGTTATCCAAAACGCAGAGGGGAATACCGGGGTTCCCTATGTGATAAAAGAAAAATCTGTTGGCCTGGGTCTCGGGGTCTTTGAGATGCACAAGAAATTTCCTATGCTCAGGGTTATTGAGCAAACGGATCAATTTTATACCCTCATTACTCTCTTGATGGCCCAGTAGACGCGAAGATTTTCATGGCCGCATCCAAAAAATAAAGATCAAAAAGCATTCCAAGAAAAATACTCAATACTAATACCAGAGCAAATTCACGAATGGGAAGAAAGCTATTGATGGCAAGAACTCCAAAACTGAGCGTGAGGACGAGAGCGCTGGCCCAAATCGGATATTTTACCGCTGGCCAAATTTGCTCTGGAGGCAAGTATTCGTGGGCGTGTTGCAAGTGGAAAGTTCCGTCAACAACCAGTCCCAATGCGATACTGAAGGTCATGACGGTGGCGATGTTAAAGGATAGATCGAAGAGCTTGATAAAGAGACAGGTGGCGAGCAAGGGAAAGAGATTGACGGCGAAAAAGATCAGAGTTGGCACTATTTTTCTATTAAAGAGAAAGGCCGCCAGGGTAATAATGATTAGCGAGGATAAGAAGCTCATGGCCAGAACACTCACTAAGTTGAGTTGGGAACGTTTTAGATTGTAGGAAGTTCCGGTAAAATGATAAGAAATTTCGTTCCACGGTCCCGCGGATTTAACAATCGTGGCAACCGTTTTATTAAAGGTTTCAAACTCTTGTGCAGTTAAAGTAGGCCCCATGAGAGTCATGCGATAGAGATGCTCTTGGTAATAGGAAATGTAGGCATCTCCCAGAATTTGTCCCAATAGGATGGGATAAGATAAGAGAGAAGTGGGTAAGACCTTGCCTATTCCAGAGACGACGTTGGCTTCCAATAAAAATTGATTGGGTGAGAGAATTTTGTAATGGGGGCCCAAGGCGAGAAGCAGTTTATTTTCCAGTAGCTGGAGTTTTTCTAAATTTTGCAACGTCCATGGTGTTGATTTTTTTTCCAAAATAATTTCCATATCAGGGTGACCAAAAATGGTGGTTCCGATTTCTTTGATACCTTGACCAATGGGGTGCTTTTCGGGGTGAAAGTAGTGGGCCGCTTCAGTTTCAAGACGAATGAAGGGAATACAAATTGCCCCGATGAGAGTGAGCAAGGTGAGTCCCCAAAAGGTGAGACGAGTGGGTGGTAGCAGTCTCTGCCAACGATTAAAGAACTGAAGAGGGCGGGCCTGGCCTTGAGTTGCGGGAAATAGGCCATAAAAGGCCCAAGCAAAGATGAGGTGAGTTAGACTGGTGACAATAACAAGGCCGCCGGCCAGAAGGGCAAACTGTCGAATAATGGCGAGATCACTCACGACAAGTGAAACCAGGCCAACAGTCGTAGTCCCAATCATGAGGCCAATGGGTACGGCCTTACGCTTAAGCATGCTGATAAAATCTTGTGAGCGCGAAAGAGAAAATAAGAGATGGAGTCCCAATGAAGCATTGATAGCAAAAGTGAAGAGTGGCAGAACTGAATTGATCATGTTCATGCTGCCAAAGAAAATTTGAATACTGAGCAGGGTTAATCCACTTGCCATGAGTGAAGGCACGAACACCACCAAGGTTGGCATTATTTTTCCAGTCATCCACCACAAAAGAAAAAAACAGAGGAAAAACATAATTGGGAATAGTTGATTTTTAATTTGATTTGATTGTTGGTTGAGACCTTGATTAATGACGGCGGGGCCACTTAAGAAAGAGGGATTGGGGGTTTTGGCGTAGACAGCTTTAATTTGTTGGAGGATGGAATCCTTATCGCGTAGAGAGAGATTTGGGGGCAAGACAAAGAGGTGGGCGAGATATTCAGGCCCTAGCAAAGGCAGAAGATTGACCTGTCCAACAATTGTCTGAATTTTTTCTGCCAAGGCCAGTTGCTTATGAATTGAACTGAACACTTTACCGTAGAGAGTGCGAAAGGAGTGAATTGTCACTTGTTGCTCTGACAAAACATCTATAAATTGAGTTGTCAGAGCATCGGAAAGTTGGAGGTTTTGGAGAAGAGATTGTCGTGCTTTCACCAGCCCGACCACAAGCTCACGCTCTGCAATTTTTTTTGTATAGAGTTCAAAGTCTTGAAGTTGTTGATCTCGTAAAAATAATTTCTCAGGATTTTCTTGAGACATGGGGAGAGTGACAAGCAGAGAAATCAGGGTCAGGAGGATACCTGTGCACATAGTCAACCAGCATCCTATTTTCTTGATCTTCTTTTGCATCTTCACTCACAATCTTCCGTCAATCTTAGCATAAAATTTGATTTATGTTGGCAAAAGAGGGAGAATTGCGCGCTCAAAGAGGTTCCCTGTGACATATATTGTCGACGTGCGCACAACATTTCCGAAATACCAATATCCCCAAACACAAATTTTGCAGGAACTCAAAAAATTTTGGGAGGGGCAATTTTTTAATTACCAACGCATTTTGGAAATTCAAAGCAATGCCGGGGTGGAATTTCGTTCTTTTGTCCGGCCTTTAGAAGAATATGGGAAAATCAATAATTGGGAAGTTCGTCAAAAAATTTGGCTAGAAGGGGCCCTTGAACTTGGCACCAAACTCCTCACCGATCTCTTTCACGATTTTAATTTAAACCCCGCCGAAGTTAAGCTCTTCATGAGCAATTCGGTGACTGGTTTTGCCGTTCCCTCAATTGAGGCCAGGCTGATGAATCGTTTTGCCTTTTCCCCCGCATTGAAGCGACTGCCGGTTTTTGGATTGGGTTGTCTGGCCGGTGCTGCCCTTCTCAATCGCGCTGCCGATTATTTAGCAGGGCACCCGGAGGAAGTGGTTCTGCTCATGTCCGTAGAACTCTGTTCCTTGTGTATGCGCGTGCAAGAGAGCGAAATGGCCAACGTGGTTTCGGCCGCCTTATTTGGTGATGGCGCAGGAATCGTTTTGATGTGTGGTGAGCAACATCCCTTGCGTAAACGGGCCCGCTTCAAACATCTGGGAGGCCAATCGGCCTTTTTTAAAAACACTGAGCGGGTTATGGGCTGGGATATTGCCCAAGATGGTTTGAAGATTGTGTTGAGTGCTGAGGTGGCGGAAGTCGCCAGTCGCGAGGTGCCACCTTTGTTGAATAATTTGCATCAGGCATTTTCCGCTGAGATAGTACCGGATTTTATCATAGGGCATCCGGGCGGTCCTAAAGTGTTACAGGCCTTGGGTACGGTCATACCCAATTTGCAAGCCACCCTGGCCTTGAGCTGGGAGAGTTTACGTCTGCATGGCAACTTGAGTTCTGTTTCCATTTGGAACGTTTTGGAACTTTTCAAATCATCGCCTCAGTTTCGCTCGAAACGACGCGGATATTTCTTTGCCTTAGGCCCAGGTTTTTGTGCTGAAGGCGGACTTTTAGAATGCTGTCTCCATTAGGATATTTTCTGCTTATTATGGCCATCGTGATTCAACGTCTCGGAGAACTATTTTTGTCATCATCCCATGCCAAAAGATTGGCGCAAAAAGGTGCCTATGAAATAGGGGAAAAGAATTATTTTTTGATGAAGATTGTCCACATTTTATTCTTCTGCGTCCTTCTGGGCGAAGCGTTTTGGCACTATGATCCTCCCCAAAAGAATTACGTCATTGGGGCCGCGATTATGATCTTTCTGGGGCAAGTTTTACGCTTCTATTCTATGGCCATGCTGGGAGAGCGCTGGACAACCAAAGTCTTTGTCGTCCCCGGCCACCCATCCATTCGTCGTGGTCTGTACCGTTTTTTCGGTCATCCCAATTATCTCGGCGTTGTTTTGGAATTATGGGCCATTCCCATGTTGGGTGGGCTTTGGTGGACGGCCGGGATTTTTTCCGCGATTAATTTTTTTATCCTTTGGCAACGTATAGAGTTTGAGCACAGGGCCCTGGCCCTATCGGAGAAAAATGTATGAACAAATCCCAAAATAAATCTCATGATGCCATGATTATTCTCAGAGAGATTATGCAAAAAAAATTAGACAGAATTCCTCCTGCCAATTTTGAAAAACTTACTTTAAGTGAGTTAAATTTAGATAGTCTTGAACGTCTTACCTTGATGGTGGAATTGGAAAATAGATTGCAAGTTAAAATCGATGCTACCTGGGCCTACGAATTAAATACAGTGGATGATTTGATCCGTGCCGTTGTGAGATTAGGAGGAGCAGAGTCGCATGTATAATTTCTGGCACTACTTCGCGCAATTTTTGAGCGAAGATAAAACAGGACTTTCTTTTATTGATCGCAACGGACAGAGTTCCTTCTGGAGCTATCAAACTCTGGCGCATAAGTCCTTGCAAACCGCCCATGCGCTAGAATTAGCAGGAGTCGGTGCGGGCGATCATGTGGCCTTAGTGATGCCCAATGGCCCAGATTTTGTGCGTCTCTTTTTGGGTTCTATGTTATGCGAAGCCGTTCCTTGTGCCCTCTATCCTCCATTGATTTTGGGAAAAATTGATGAGTATTTACTTCACTTAGAAAAACAACTTGGAATGTTGAAGCCAAAAGTTTTAATTACGATCAAGGCGTTGAAGGCCCCTCTCTATGGACCGTTGTCGAAACTTTCCCAAGAGGTTCGTCTGTTATTACCCGAAGAGTGCGTGGGAACAGAAAAATTAAATCTCAACTTGTCGAAAGTTCGCGATTCAGGGCGAGCCGCTTTTATCCAGTTTAGTTCCGGGACTACTGGTTTAACTCGTCCTGCGGTCGTCACCCATGCCAATCTTCAGAGTAACCTAGAAAGTATTAGTGAAGGACTGCATGTCATTCCTGGGGTGGATTTGGCCGTATCATGGTTGCCCCTTTATCACGATATGGGATTGGTCGGTTCTTTTTTTTCGGCCTTATGTGTGAAATCAAATGTCGCACTTATTCGGCCCGAGGATTTTTTGTCGAGACCTGGGCTATGGCTTGAGACTATTTCCAAAACTAAGGCGACGATCACCGTTGCCCCTAATTTTGCTTATGGATTAACTGCCAAGAGGGTGACTGAGGAAGAGTTAAAAAATCTTGATCTTTCATCTCTAAGAGTGGCGCTTTGTGGTGCGGAGCAGGTGTCACGAGAGACAATCGAGTTTTTTATCGAACGTTTTAGAGGTGTGGGGCTAAGGCCCGATTCTCTTCTGCCTGTCTACGGGATGTCTGAAGCCACCTTGGCCCTCACCTTTCCTAAATTGGGACGTGGAGCAAGATTTAAAATTTTTGACACCAAGGCCTTGGCGATAAATCAGGCCCGTGAAGCTGTGAAAGGGGTGGCCCTGGCATCGGTGGGCGTTCCAGTTAAAAATGTCGAGATAAAAGTCGTGGATCAAGAGGGAGGAGTGCTGCGCGATCAGCAAGTTGGCAACATTTTAGCACGGGGGCCGGCGGTCATCGATCATTATTTACATGCTCCACTTGAGAAAAACGATGGATTTTTTTCCACAGGTGATCGTGGTTTCTTGTCTGATGGAGAACTCTATATCGCAGGCAGGGCCAAAGATATTTTGATAGTGCGTGGGCGCAATGTGGATGCCGAAACTGCCGAGGCCCTGCTGTACCATTTTAAAGAATTGCGCGTGGGCCGTTGGGCCATTCGTGCCAATCTTGCTGAGGAAAATTATCTTTTGGCCGAAATTCGGTATCCTCTTTCTGGAGATCAAGAAGAGACACTCAAAGATAAGATTAAGGCGCGGTTGTTGGAACAACTCTCTCTTCCTATTACCCATATCGGTTTTGTGGCACCAGGGAGTTTACCTAGAACCTCCTCGGGCAAAATACAGAGAGAAAAGGCCCTGATACTCTATTTACAAGGGAAATTGCGTCCTCCCAAAGACGGATTTTTGTCGTTTATAGTCTTTTTGTTTTATTCTCTCAGGGGATTTATGGTCTTTAAGCTTGGCCTTAGGCGTTTTTTGATGTCAAAATAGCGGGGAAGTTTACAAGGGGCCGAGTATGAAAGAAAAAATCGTAGTCTATCCCATTTCAGGCAATCCACCGACTTGGGGGCATGCCGATATCATGATGAGGGCTGCACAGCACTTTGATAAGGTTTATTGGCTTGCCGCCATTAATCCCCAGAAGGGGGCCATTTTCACGATGGAAGATCGAATAGAGATGATGCGTTCGTATGTACGATATTACAAATTAAATAACGTTGTAGTCGAGGGACATTCCGGAGCGGTTGTTCGTTTCGCCGAGAAAGTAAACGCCAATTTTCTCTTGCGAGGATTGCGCAATACTTCCGATTATCAGCTCGAACATGATTTGGCCGCCGGGAATCGCGGGATCAATAAGCAGATTGAAACTATTTGCATGTTCACCAAACCCCACTTTGCCACCATCAGTTCTACCTTGGTGCGAGAATTGGCCATGCTGGGCGAACGAATTGATCAATACCTGTTGCCTTCCATCTCTCAATTTGTGATTGAAAAACTCAAAGGCAAACTGGAAGGTCACCTAGTAGAAAGTTCTATAAAAACCACGTGACGCCAATGGAATAATCTTGCAATAGGTAATAGTTGTGAAAGACACCGAGAATGAGTTTATTTTTAAAAGAGTATTGCAGTCCTAAAAAACTCTGAGTTTTTTCTCTTACATAAGTAAATTGTTGAGTTTCAAAATCATAGGCGGGGCGGTAGCTATCTTCCGTGCGTGAGGCCCATGTCAACATCCAGTTGCGCCAAAATAAAGTCGTGGAAAGCAGTTTAATGGTCGTTGCTAAATCGGTTGTGGCCGAGACATTGAGTTTATTTTTCACGGTGGAATAGTCTATGGCAAAGTAGGGTACTTTCATGCCAAAGGTGGTAACCGTGGCTTGGTAAGGATAGGTGAGATTGCCGGTGGTGAAATAGTATTCGTCCTTGTATTGGGAGTATCCCAACGAAAAAATACCCAATTCGAGAGCTCCGCCAAGACCATGTCTAAAATGTTTGGTGTATTTGTTATACCGCCCGGCGAGACCAAGATTGACCTTAATGGGTTTTCTATTGGCCCCTCCACCATAGAGATTGACCGCGCCGGCCAAGATGGTCTTCTGAGATTTATACTTTTGTCTTGCCAGCATTCGCGTGCGGTATTCGGCATCGGCTTCAATCGCCATATTGCCAAAAAAAGAATCATCCACGGAATTAGGTCCCACTGCCGCCCCCACTTTTCCCGTGCCGGTAACCAGACCTAAATTGTAATCGCCATCATCAATGATAGTTTCGATGCCAATGCCTTTATCGGTCGGGATGGCCGAGGGGTTCATGCGGATGGCACTTTGTTCTGTGGGCATGGAGGCATTGGAACGACGAGAGTAGTTGCGACGATTACACAGTTCGAGTTTTAATTTTTCACACAATAATTCAAGGTCGGCATAACAGTCAAAGGAGGTGCAGAGAAGCACAAACAAGAGAAGGTAGAGATGGATAGGACCAGAGTTCATCGATGCTATTGTACCGCCAAATTCTATGAGCGCAGTATATTTGGCAATCTATGACCTTCTCGCATGTGTAAAAGATTCTCGATTAAAGCTGATTGTTTTTGTCCCGTACTTAAAAATTTGAGCATTTATTTGAAGATGTATTTTGAACCTTGCTAGAATATGAATATTAAGGTGAGGTTTTCAATGAATGATGAAAATAGTAAAAAACGAATTATGGTAAGCAATGAGTCTTCAGACAGTAGTGAAATTCCCCATGATATTTTAGTGGTGGCGAGTAAACTCAAAAATTATATTAAGGCCCGTCATGGACTCAATACATCCGGCGATGTGATTGAAAGGATTTCCGATATTATTCGTTCGCGATGTGATGAAGCTGCAGTTTGGGCCAGATCCGATGGGCGTAAAACGTTGATGGATAGGGATTTTAAATAATGTCTGAAACTCCGGCCTTGCAACATGTTCTTATTGTCGCTCTCATGCCTGGTCACAGTGATGGCGATCATCTTGAAGTGCTGCTGGTTAAACGGAAATTTCCTCCTTTTGCGGGAGGTTTGGCCCTACCCGGTGGTTTTGTAAAACCTGGCGAGACAGCACTGCATGCCGCAGTGAGAGAGATTCACGATGAAACGCATCTCGTATTACGGGGCGAAGATCTCATCGAATTATCGACACGCAAGAACCCCGGCCGCGACCCTCGCGGGCCGGTTGAATCGAAAGTCTTTTTGGCGGTGATGAAAAAGGGTTTTAGTGCAGCCATGCAACCTGGTACTTCAGTGGAGAGTTGTGGATGGGTTAAGGCCCTTTCTGTTCCTGAGCTGGTCTTTGATCATGGGGCCATTTTATGTGAGGCCTTGAGCTATGGTTGGCCGATTCTTGCGCCCACAACTTGGAGACAGGTCAAGACGTCACAAACTTGGCAGCCACTTTTTTCTCTGCCCAGAATTTTAGGCCCAAAAGAGGTTTTTGATGGAGCCAATTCGCCCGAAGTGATTTTTTTTGGGGGTTCTTTTCGCCCTTGGCATCAGGGCCATCGCGCTTGTCTTGAACTCTGCCCCAATCCGCATGTTGTGGTAGTTCCGGATACCAATCCATGGAAACTGCGCGCGGTCGGCGCGGCAGAACAAAAACGCTGTTTTTGGAAGGCACTAATGGAATTGGCCCGTGCCCTTAAAGATTTACCCTATGCCGTTTACCCAGGTTTTTGGGGGGCAGAAACGGAAAATCCCACGGCCGAATGGCTGCTGACCATCCAAGGAATCTCTCGTTCACTGCTCCTGGGAGAAGATAACTTCTATTCGCTTTTAAAGTGGAAACGAGCACCTGACTTGATTAAGGGGTTACATGCCCTCTATGTCGTTCCCCGTGACTGCGCAGCTCGCGACGAAAATGTGCAACAAGAAGTCATGGCCCATAATCCCAACCTCAAAATTATCAAATTATCCGATCACCCCTATAAGCATCTGTCTTCCACGGAACTGCGACAGCCGGTAAAAAACTAGCAGGCCATTGAAAAAGGCACATCTGCCGCGTTCTCGTCTTCAAATCGCCCTCGACGTACTCT